>NZ_JBWKNX010000003.1:0-224625 GCF_059415785.1 Brevundimonas sp. GW821-FHT10A07 | reverse complement strand
GGGCGTCAAACCTTCGTCGAAACGGTATTTCTAGATCAAACTCCGGGCGAAGGCCCGGCGCCCCGCCCAGCCCTCCGAACTTCGCAGCAAAAGCGCGAAGACGACGCCAATTCAACCCGACGCGACACTGCGTCATCTTGTCAGACGGGGCAAAGCGCCCCACCTGAACCTATCCAAAAATCACCCCTTCGCCCGCGACAGGAGCCTTGATGCCGCATGCCGACAGCCTGATTCTCACCCTGGTCGGAGGATTCGTCCTCGCCTTCGTGTTCGGCATGTTGGCCAATCGGCTGAAGCTGTCGCCCCTGGTCGGCTATCTGGTCGCGGGCGTCGCCGTCGGCCCCTATACGGGCGGTTTCGTCGCCGACACCGAACTGGCGCCGCAACTGGCCGAGATCGGCGTCATCCTGCTGATGTTCGGGGTCGGGCTGCACTTCTCGCCCCGGGATCTGATGCAAGTGCGCCAGGTCGCCGTGCCCGGCGCCCTGGTCCAGATCGCCGTCGCCACCGTCCTGGGCTGGGCCCTGGGCCGGGTGGTGCTGGGCCTGGGGGATGTCGAGGCCCTGCTGATGGGCTTCGCCCTGTCGGTCGCCTCCACCGTGGTCCTGCTGCGCGCCCTGGAAGAGCGCAAACAGGTCAAGGGCGAGGTCGGCCGCATCGCCGTGGGCTGGCTGATCGTCGAGGACATGGTCATCGTCATCGCCCTGGTCATGCTGCCCATGATCATCGTGCCCGCCGGAACCCAGACCGACCTCGCCGCCCTGGGCATGGGCATCGGCTGGACCCTGCTGAAGGTCGGCCTGTTCGTCGCCGGCATGCTGGTCGTCGGCGGCAAACTGATCCCCTGGCTGCTGGTCCGCATCGCCCACACCCGGTCGCGCGAGCTCTTCACCCTGGGCGTCCTGGCCATCGCCCTCGGCATCGCCTGGCTGGCCTATTATCTGTTCCATTCGTTCGCGCTCGGCGCCTTCCTGGCCGGCCTGGTGATGAACGCCTCGCCGCTGGGCCACAACGCCGCCGAACGGTCCCTGCCCCTGCGCGACGCCTTCGCCGTGCTGTTCTTCGTCTCGGTCGGCATGTTGTTCGACCCCATGATCCTGGTGCGCCAGCCCTGGGCCGTTCTGGGCGTCCTCGGCATCGTCATCATCGGCAAGTCGCTGGCCGCCCTGGCCATCGCCCGCGTCTTCAGGCTGGACCGCTCCACCGGCCTGACCGTCGCCGCCTCCCTGGCCCAGATCGGCGAGTTCTCCTTCATCCTGGCCGCCCTGGGCGTCAGCCTGGGCGCCATGAGCCGCGAGACCCACGACCTGATCCTGGCCGCCGCCCTGCTGTCGATCTCGCTGAACCCCTTCGTCTTCCTGTTCACCGACCGGATGGGCGGCCGGCCCCGCCCGCCGGTCTCGGGTTCGCCCGAGGCCAAACAGGCCGCCATCGATCACAAGGCCGAAATGGCCGGCCCCAACCCGGCGACGGCGTGAAACTGTCCTTGGCCTCGAACCCCGATCATCGTTAACTGACCCCATGGACGCGACGAACACGACACAGGCCGCCCTCCACTATGGCGACGGCGAATTCGCGGTGTTGAAGCCGGGACGGTTCGTGCGCTGCGCCGTCACGGAAAAGCCGATCCCGCTGGAGGTGCTGCGCTACTGGAGCCCGACCCGGCAGGAGGCCTATTTCGGCCCGGCCGAATTCATCGCCCGGATGACCGCCCCTTGATCGGCCGCCGCCCGCTGCTGCTCGGCTTCGGCGCGGCCCTGGCGACTCCGCGGATGCTGGGCGCCTCGGCCCTGCCCCAGGGCGCGGCTCAGGGCGCGGTCGATCTGGTCCTGAACGGCGCCTGGCGTCAGGGCGGCTACGCCCTGGGCCGCACCGAGCCGCGCGCCCTGATCCTCGTGGACGGCGAGGCCCTGTCCACCGCCTCGACCGACGGCCTCTTCATCGTCGGCTTCGACCGCGACGCCCCCGCCCTGGCCGAGATCGAGGCCCGATCCGGCGCCCGATCCACCCGCCGCGTCCTGGACGTCGCGCCCTACGCCTTCCCCTCGACCCGCGTGGACGGCCTACCCCCCGCCACGGTCGAACCCAGCGATCCGGCGCTTCTGGACCGCATCCGCCAGGAGGTCGCCCTCAAGACCGAGGCCTTCGCCAGCCGGGCCGACGCCGACGACTTCCGCGACGGCTTCATCTGGCCGCTCGAGACCTACCGCATCTCCAGCGAATGGGGCGCCCAGCGTATCCTGAACGGCACCCCGGCGCGGCCCCACTACGGCGTCGATCTGGCCGCCCCGGCCGGGACCGTGATCCGCGCCCCGGCCGACGGCCGCATCGTCTTCACCCGCCCGAACATGCATTTCGAGGGCGGTCTGACCCTGATCGACCACGGCCAGGGCCTGATCAGCGCCTATCTGCACCAGTCGCAACTGGACGTGACCCCGAACCAGCCCGTCCGGCGCGGCGATCCCCTGGGCCGCGTCGGCATGACGGGCCGCGCCACCGGCCCCCATCTGTGCTGGCGCCTGAAATGGCGCGACCGCAATCTGGACCCGTCCCTGCTGGTCGGCGCCCGCGCGCCCCGGCGTCTGGCCTGATTTTATGGCTCAGCTTGCGAGAGTAAGGATAAACACGTAGTTTCCCCGCCTCGCTTCGGGGGCTCCGATGTCATCGCTTCAATCGCTGGCCGTTCTGCTGGTGGACGACAATCAGCATATGCGCGCCATCACCTCGGCCGTGCTGAATTCCGCCGGCATCCACAAGGTTCACGAAGCGCCCGACGGCGCCGTGGCCCTGGACATTCTCAGCCACCAGCCCGTCGATCTGGCCATCGTCGATTACAACATGTTCCCGCTGGACGGCGTCGAGTTCACGCGGCTGGTCCGCACCGGCCCGGACAGCGCCAACATCTACCTGCCCATCATCATGATGAGCGGCCATGCCGAAAAGAGCCGCATCTATGCGGCCCGCGACGCCGGCGTCACCGAATTCCTGGTCAAGCCGATCACCGCCAAGGCCATCCTCGACCGGATAAACGCGGTCATCCTCAAGCCCCGCGCCTTCATCAAGACGAGCGCCTACTGCGGTCCCTGCCGCCGACGTCGCGACGTCGAGGCCTATGCCGGGCCGTTCCGCCGCGCGGCCGATTCCAGGCGATCGCCCAGGGCCGCATAGACCCTGTCCGGCCAGCGCCGGTGAACCCAGAACCAGTCCTCCGGAACCTCACGAACCCGATCCTCGACAAAGCGGTTCACCGCCTGGACGCCCGCCAGCACGTCAGCCGCCTTGTCCGCGGTCTCGGGGATCATGATCGGCTCATGCGCCGTCACCCGGAACCGCACGCCGGGCAGACGCACCACCGACAGGGGCTGAATCACCGCCCCGAACTTCAGCGCCAGCCGCGCCGCCCCCGGCGAGGCGTTGACCGGCTGACCAAAGAACTCGACCTCCGGCCCCTGATTGTATTTCTGATCGACCAGAAGCGCGATGGAATCGCCCCGCTTCATCCCCGCCATCAGCTCGCGCGTCCCGTCGCCCTTGGGCGCGAACAGGCGGATGCCGTAGCGCTCGCGGCTCTGGCGGATCAGGGCGTCCACATAGGGATTGTTCGCCGCCCGATAGGTCACCTGGCACGGCAGGCCCGAGGCCATGATCACCGCCGCCATGACTTCGAAATTCGCCAGATGGCCCGAGATCAGCACAGCCGCCTTGCCGCTGTCACGCAGGGCGTGCAGCCGCTCCATCCCGACCACCTCGACCCGCCCGCCCTCGGGCGTCAGCTGATCCATGACCGCCAGTTCGGCGAAGGTCCGCCCCGTCCGGTCCCACTGTTCCAGCGCCAGGGCCTCGCGCTGGGCGTCCGCCATGTCGGGGAAGGCGATCCGCAGATTGCGCATCACCGTCTTCTGGGTGCCCGTCTTCGGTCCCAGCGTCCGCAACAGCCAGCCGCCCAGGCCCGAGGCGCGCTCGACCCCGAGCAGGCGCAGGAACGAAAACAGCGCCTGGAAGGCGACGGCCTGCAGGCGCCAGATCAGATCCTGCCGCACGCTTGTGGCGCTGCCGCCCCTCGGGCTGTTTGAGCGCGCCTCTGAGGCGCGCTCAAACTTCGGCTCTTCTCGCGTGTTTTCACCAGGCAATCGTCAATCCACCGTCCACCACAAGGGTCTGCCCCGTCACATAGGCCGAGGCGGGGCTGCACAGATAGACCGCCGTGCCGGCGATTTCATCCGGCTGGCCGATCCTTTTCAGCGGCGCGGGCTCCGTCACCGTCTTCAGCAGCTCGGGATTCTCCCACAGATATTTGGCGAAATCGGTCTGGACCAGGCCCGGGGCGATACAGTTGACCCGCACGTTCGACGGGCCCCACTCCACCGCCAGGTTCCGCACCAGCTGCATGTCGGCCGCCTTGGAGATATTGTAGGCGCCGATCAGGGCGTTGCCGCGCAGGCCGCCGATGGACGAGATCACCAGGATCGCCCCGTCCTTGCGCTCCACCATCTGCGGCGCGACCATCTGGATCAGCCAATGGTTCGAGATGACGTTATTCTGCAGGATCTTCTCGAACTGATCGTCGGCGATCCCGCCCATCGGCCCGGCGTAGGGATTGGTCGCGGCGTTGCAGACCAGGATGTCGATCTGACCGAAGGCGGCGTTCGTCTCGTCCACCAGCCGCTGCAAATCCTCCTTGGAGGCGATATTGGCGGGAACCGCGATGGCGCGCCCCTCGCCGTACTTGCCGTTGATCTCGGCGGCGACCTCGTCGCACGGCCCGGCCTTGCGCGAGGAGATGACCACCTTGGCCCCGTGTTCGGCCAGCCGCTCGGCGATCGCCTTGCCTATGCCGCGCGACGAGCCGGTGATGATGGCGACCTTGCCGGTGAGATCGAACAGTTCCATTGGGTTTCCCTTGAGTTCCGCCGGGTTATTTGCGCCCCGGCTCTAGCCGAACGACATTGATAGCCTGATACTCAGGCGATTCCATCCGGGAGTGGCCACCGCCAGCCGATGCGTAACCTGACCACGGGCTTTCTGTACTTCGCCTATCTGTTCCTCGGCATGACCGTGGGGGCCTTCCTGTGGCGTGCGGGCCTGGGCGCCGGCGCGGGCGTGGCGGGCGCGCTCGGGGCGCTGGGTCTGCTGGGCGCCTTCCACGGCATCGTCACGGGCGTCGCCGCCCGTCGCGCCCTGAAGAAGGAGATCGACCAGGTCCGCGAGGCCCACCGCCTGCTGGCCGATGCGATGGAGTCGACCCAGGGCGCCCTGACCGAACTGGCCCACGCCATCGAGAGCGGCGCCCTGTCCGACACCGACGCCCTGACCGGCGAAGTCCGAATGCTGGAGACCCTGGTCCAGCAGATGAGCGAGAGCATCGACCACCGGCTGTCGGCCGCCCCCAGCATCGGGGTCGAGACCTTCGAAGGCCGGCGCCAGGCCCAGTCGAACGTCCTGCTGCGCACCATCCACGAGGCGCTCAGCGAGGGTCGGGTGGACCTCTATCTTCAGCCCGTCGTATCCCTGCCCCAGCGCCGCACGATCTTTTACGAGAGCTTCACCCGCCTGCGCGACGCGACCGACCGGGTCATGATGCCGGCAGAATATCTGTCGCTGGCCGAGGGCGAGGGCCTGGTGCCCGCCATCGACAATCTGCTGCTGTTCCGCTGCGCCCAGATCGTGCGCCGGCTGGCGCGCCAGGACCGCAAGGTCGGGGTCTTCTGCAACGTGGCCCTGACCTCGCTGGGCGACGAGACCTTCTTCCCGCGTTTCCTGGAGTTCCTCAGCGAGAACCGCGATCTGAACCAGGCCCTGATCTTCGAGCTGGGCCAGGCCAATTTCGACGCGCGCGGCGCCGTGGAGGCGCGCAACATGGCGCGGCTGGCCGACATGGGCTTCCGCTTCTCGCTGGACAAGGTCCAGACGCTGGACCTCGACTTCGCCGACCTGCAGCGGGCGGACGTCAAGTTCATCAAGGTGTCGGCCGACCTGCTGATCGAACAGCTTCTGGATCTCGACGGCGGAGCGCCGCTGCGCTCCATGCCCGACATCCAGGCCGCCGACTTCGCCGCCCTGACCCGCCGCTACGGCGTCGAGGTCATCGCCGAAAAGGTCGAGAACGAGCGTCAGGTCGTCGACATCCTCGAGCTGGACGTCGCGATGGGCCAGGGCCACCTGTTCGGCGAACCCCGCGCCATCAAGGAACAGGTGCTGGCCGAGACCGACCCGCCCGCCGACTTCCTGCGCTCCACCCTGCGCAGCGCCGAACAAAGGCGTCGGTTCAGCTGAACCGGCCTGTCTGCCTCCTCCCCATTTCATGGGGAGGAGACTTTCGTCATGGCGTCCGAGCGGTTACTCAGACGCCATGACCCTCCCCCACGCCCTGCCCCACCTCGGCGCCGTCGCCGGCGATTATGACATCCTGCTCTGCGACGTCTGGGGGGTGATCCACAACGGGCGCGAAAGCTGGGCGACCCCGTGCGAGGCTCTGATGCGGTTCAACCGCGAGGGCGGGCATGTGGTGCTGATCTCCAACTCGCCCCGGCCGGCCTCGGACGTGATCGCCCAGCTGGACGGCCTGGGCGTGCCGCGCGAGGCCTGGAAGGCCTTCGTCACCTCCGGGGACGCCACGCGCGCCGAACTGGCCAAGCGGGCGCCCGGCCCGGCCTGGATCGTCGGGCCAGAGCGTGACGCCCCCCTCTACGCCGGGCTGGGGCTGGACCGCGCCGCCGGCGCGGAGGACGCCGCCTTCATCTCCGTCACCGGCCCCGTGGACGACACGACCGAGACGCCCGAGGACTATCGCGAGCGGTTCGCGGTCGGCGCGGCGCGCGATCTGGAGCTGATCTGCGCCAACCCCGATCGGGTGGTTCAGCGCGGCGACAAGCTGATCTACTGCGGCGGGGCGCTGGCCGACCTGTACGAGTCGCTGGGCGGCCGGGTCGTCATGGCGGGCAAGCCCTATGCCCCGATCTATGATCTGGCGATCAAGGAGGCGCAGACGCTGCTGGGCCGGCCGGTCGATCGGTCGCGCGTCCTGTGCATCGGCGACGGCGTCGTCACCGACATCATGGGGGCCAACGCCCAGGCCCTGGACTGCCTGTTCATCGCCCAGGGCATCCACGGCGACCAGGCCCGGGGCGAGGACGGGACGCTGGATCCCGCCCGCGCCGGCGATCTGCTGAAGGCTGAAACAACATATGCGCGATACGCCGCGCTCGAACTCGCCTGGTAAGGCTCGCCATTTTGTCGCACCGCAGCTAAAGCCTGCAGCATGGTCGAATTGGTACAGCAGCATCCGTCCGGTGGTTACATCCTGGACGAACTTCACGTCGGCATGGCCGCCGAGAAAATCGTGGTCGCCACGGAGGACCGGATTCGGCTGTTCGCCGAGGCGTCCGACGACTTCAACCCTGTCCACCTGGACGAGGCCTTTGCGTCCAAGACCGCCTATCGCGGCCGGATCGCGCATGGCCTGCTGAGCGCCTCGTTCGGATCGGCCGTGGTCGGCACCATCCTGCCGGGCGCCGGGTCGATCTACATCTCCCAGACCCTGGCCTTTCATCAGCCGGTGCGGATCGACGACGTCGTCCGCATCCTGATTACGGTGATCGAGGTCGAGGCCGAAAGCGCGCGGGTCAAGCTGAGCTGCGAAGGCTTTGTCGGCGAGACCATGATCATGGACGGCGTCGCCGTCGTCCGCGTTCCGCGCCGGCGCAAGCCCTCCCAGCGCTGATGCAGATCATCCGCGACTGGCGCGACCTGCCGAACGCCCTGAGGGGCGCGGCAGTCGCGGTCGGCGCCTTCGACGGCGTGCACCGGGGGCATCAGGCGGTCATTGCGGGCGCAAAGGCCGCCGCCGAACGGCTGGGCGCGCCGCTCGGCGTGGTCAGTTTCGATCCCCATCCGCGCCGCTGGTTCCAACCCGAGGCGGCGCCCTTTCGCCTGATGACGGCGGACCAGATGGCCCAGGCCCTGGCGCCCCTGGGGGTCGACATCCTGTATCTGCTGCCGTTCGACGGCGAGATGGCCGGCATGAGCGATGCGGACTTCGCCGAAAAGGTGCTGGCGCGGGGGCTTGGCGTGCGCCATGCCGCCGTCGGCTTCGACTTCACCTTCGGCAAGGGGCGGTCCGGCTCGCCCGAAGCCTTGAAGACCTATGGCGAGCGGCTGGGCTTCACGGTTTCGGTGGCCGAACGCCTGGATGACGCCGACGGGCTGAAACTGTCATCCAGCGCCGTGCGGGAAGCCCTGAAGGCCGGGGACATGGACCGGGCCGCCGCCATCCTGGGCCGCCCCTTCGCTCTTCAGGGCGAGGTGATCCACGGCGACAAGCGCGGCCGCACCATCGGCGTGCCGACCGCCAACATCGCGCTGGGCGATTACATGCGCCCCGCCTACGGCGTCTATGCGACCCGCAGCCGTCTGGCGGACGGGCGGGTCGTCAACGGCGTCGCCAGCCTGGGCGTGCGGCCCATGTATGCGCTGGAGACCCCGCTGCTCGAGGTCTGGCTGTTCGATTTCGACGGCGACCTGTACGGCCAGGTCATCGAGACGGAACTGGTCGCCTGGCTGCGTGGCGAGGAAAGCTTCGACGGGCTGGACGCCCTGAAGGCCCAGATCGACAAGGACGCCGACGCGGCGCGAAGGATTCTAGCCTCCTGATCCCGCGCATCCCGGCGCTAGCCGGGTTGAGCGGAGACTAGAGGGCGCGCAGATCCGCCGCGAACCGTTTCCAGTTCTGCACGTAATGTTCGGCCGACATCTGCAGGACGGCGATCTGGTCGGGATCGCGCTCTCGCACCACCTTGCCCGGCTGGCCCACGACCAGACTGTTGTCGGGAATGATCTTGCCCTCGGTCAGCAGGGCGTTCGCGCCGATGATGCAGTTGCGGCCGATCTTCACACCGTTCAGCACCACCGCCCCGATGCCGATCAGGCTGTAGTCGCCGACCTCGCAGCCGTGCAGCATGGCCTGGTGGCCGACGGTGACGCCCCGGCCCAGGGTCAGGGGCGAGCCCATGTCGGTGTGCAGGACGCTGCCGTCCTGGATGTTGCTGTCGGGCCCCACAATGATCGGTTCGTTGTCGCCGCGCAGCACCGCGCCGAACCAGACGCTGGCGTTGGGGTGCAGAATCACGTTCCCAATCACCGATGCGCTCGGCGCGACCCAGTATTCGCCGGGCGCGGGAAACTGCGGTTTGCTGTCGCCCAATGTGTAAATGGTCATCAGAACGCCGCCTAATCTTCTAAAAACGAGGGCTTTAACAGATTTCTAACCACGTTAGCATCAGAGTGTTGATGCGATTCGTGGGTCGCCATTTCGGCCCCGGATCCGAAGCCGGATCAAGCCCGATCCGGTCATTAGTCGGGGCTTCGCGTGGCGCGTTGGGATCCGGGTTCGGTTGTTGGGCGGCGGGTCAGTCCCGTTTCTGACGGCCAAGCTGTCGATCCGGGCGGCCGTCACGACACGGGCCACGGCCTTTTCCTCCCCAAGACCAGCCAAGGCGGAACCCGTATGGGTCCGCCTTTTTTCATGCCCTGGAGACGTCCATGACAAAGCGTGCGGCAATGAAGCGTCAGTCCCGTGAAAACGGAATCCTGGATTCGCGGGAGTTCATGGAGGAGTCGAAGGTGCGTCGGCTCCACGCCCCCCATAACGAACGGTCGGGATGGTCGCCCCATTCCTCGAACGACGACCGCGAGCAGGGCTATCTGAAGACGCTGAAGCCGAAGTCGGAGGGCCAGACGGAAATGATGGCGGCCATCGACGCGCATAATCTGGTCATGGCGCTGGGCCCGGCAGGCACGGGCAAGACCTATCTGGCCGTGGCCAAGGCGGTCGAGGCGCTGGAGGCCGGCAAGGTCGGCCGCATCGTGCTGAGCCGCCCCGCCGTCGAGGCCGGGGAGTCGATCGGCTTCCTGCCCGGCGACATGGAGGACAAGCTGGCCCCCTATCTGCGCCCGCTTTACGACGCCCTTTCGGACCGGCTGAGCATGAAGCGGGTCAAGGCCCTGATGGCGGAGGGCCTGATCGAGATCGCGCCCATCGGCTATATGCGCGGCCGCACCCTGAACAACGCCTTCATCGTCGTCGACGAGGCCCAGAACTGCACCTATGTGCAGCTGAAGATGCTGCTGACGCGGCTAGGCTGGCATTCGACCATGGTGGTCACGGGCGACCCCCAGCAGTCCGACTTGCTGCCGGGCATTTCCGGCCTGGCCGATATTTCGGCCCGTCTGGAGGCCATCGACGAGATCGCCGTAGTGCGCCTCGCCGAACGCGACATCGTGCGCCACCCGCTGGTGGCCTCGATGATCGGGGTGATCTGAGCCCGAACCACCCTGCATCCAAGCTTCTCTATGTCGTCAGACGGACCGGCGAACCCAGGCGCAGTGCGCGCCTGGGTTTTACGCTTGGGTGCGCCCGGGCGGACTTGCGCTGCGGCGTTTGACTGGACCTCTGACTGAAACGACTTGTGATCCGGCCATCAGGCATAACGTCGTTCCATTACATCCATTTCGTATTGTGAACGCTCTCAATCCGTGCTTTCCTTTGCCTGCGAGGGGACGAAGATCCTCCGTGCAGGGAGCGGAACGATCATCGGCCATTCGGGCCGGCGAACCACGGCGCGACAAACGCCATCCGCAAACATGATCGAAAAGCTCGCCTCGGCGAGCAACGATGTCGGCTGCCCGCCGTCATCCCCGATGGTGTGCGCCGCGTCCCAACTTCTGTTCTGACGGCCGTCGCCGTCCCTGGATGAGTTTGGGAGCCGGTATGAATTTCCTCTCGTTGTCGCTGATCAGTCGTCTCGCCCTGGCGACGGCCATCGGCATGACGCCTGTCGCGGTCTTCGCCCAGACGGACGGCCGGCCAGTCTCGAGCGAACCCGCCTCGGCCACCCCCGTCGCAACCGAAGTCGCCGCCCGGGCCGACGCCTTGCTGGCCCGGATGACGCGTGACGAGAAGCTGCAGCTGATCCACGGATATTTCCCGCCGATGGCCGCGCAGACGCCCGGCGCCCCCGTCGCCGACATGATTCCTTCGGCCGGCCATATCCCCGGCATACCCCGCCTGGGCATACCGACCCTGCGCGAAAGCGACGCCAGCCTGGGCGTCGCCAACCAGGTCGAACAGCGCAAGGGCGACGTCGCCACCGCCCTGCCCTCCAGCCTGGCGACGGCCGCCACCTTCGATCCCGAGATCGCCTATGCCGGCGGGGCCATGATCGGGTCCGAGGCGCGGGCCAAGACCTTCAACATCCTGCTGGCCGGCGGGGTGAACCTCACCCGCGATCCGTGGAACGGAAGGAATTTCGAATATCTGGGCGAGGATCCGCTGCTGGCCGGGGTCATGGCCGGGGACCATATCCGCGGCGTCCAGTCGAACAAGATCGTCTCGACGATCAAGCATTTCGCCTTCAACTCGCAAGAGACCGGGCGGATGATCATGGACGCGCGCCTGGACGAGGCGTCCCTGCGCGAAAGCGACCTGCTGGCCTTCCAGATCGCCATCGAGCGGGGAAATCCCGGCTCGGTCATGTGCGCCTACAACAAGGTCAACGGCGACTGGGCCTGCGAGAACGACTTCCTGCTGAACCAGGTGCTGAAGCGCGACTGGAAGTACGACGGCTGGGTCATGTCCGACTGGGGCGCGGTCCATTCGACCGAAAAGGCGGCCCTGGCGGGGCTGGACCAGGCCTCGGGCCAGGAGCTGGACCGGGCCCTGTATTTCGACGCCCCCTTCCGTGAAGCCCTGGACGCCGGGCGGATTCCCGAGGCGCGGCTGGACGACATGGTGCGTCGCCTGCTGGTCGGCCTGATCGAGACCGGGGTGCTGGACGCGCCCGTGGTGACGACCGAACAGCCGATCGACTACGCCCGGAACGCCGAGGTCGCCCAGCGCGCGGCCGAGGCGGGCATCGTGCTGCTGAAGAACCAGGGCGGGGTCCTGCCCCTGGCCAAGACGGCGAAGCGGATCGTGCTCATCGGCGGCCATGCCGATGTCGGCATCCTGTCGGGCGGCGGGTCGTCCCAGGTGCGGTCGGTGGGCGGGGCGCCGGTCGAGATCCCATTGACCTCGGGCGCGGCGGCCTCGTTCGCGCGGATGACCTGGCATGCGTCCTCGCCGCTGAACGCGATCCGCGCCGTCGCGCCGGCCGCGACCGTGACCTATGTCGATGGCAGGGATGCTGCGGCGGCGGCTGCGGCGGCGCGCGCGGCGGACATCGCGGTCGTCTTCGCCACCCAGTGGACCACAGAGGCCCAGGACGTCGAGAGCCTGTCGCTGCCGGACGACCAGGACGGACTGATCGAGGCCGTGGCCGCCGCCAACGCCAGGACGGTGGTGGTGCTGGAGACCGGCGGGCCGGTGCTGATGCCCTGGCTGGAAAAGACCCCGGCGGTGATCCAGGCTTGGTACCCCGGCCAGCGGGGGGGCGAGGCCATCGCCCGCATCCTGTTTGGCGAGGTCAATCCGTCCGGTCGGCTGCCGATCACCTTCCCCGCCTCGGCCGACCAGGCGCCGCGCCCGACCGTGCCAGGCCTAGCCGAGATGAAGGCCGTGGACGCCGCCGCCGCCTCCAACCCCGGGGCGCCGCAGGGGGCCGTGCTGCAGCCCTTCGCCGTCGATTATGTCGAGGGATCGGACGTCGGTTACCGCTGGTACGAACGCGAGGGACGCAAACCCCTGTTCCCGTTCGGTTACGGCCTCAGCTACACAAGCTTCGCCTATTCCAACCTGGCGGTCTCGAACACCCAGGGTCTGAGCGTCGCCGTCGATGTGACCAACAGCGGCGACCGGGCTGGGAGCGAGGTGGCCCAGCTGTATGTCGCCTCGGCCGACCAGCCCAGGCGTCTGGCCGCCTTTGCGCGGATGACGCTGTCGCCGGGCGAGACGCGTCGCATCGTGCTGAAGGCCGAGCCGCGCATCCTGGCCGAATATGACACCGCATTGCCCGGCTGGCGCATCGCGCCGGGCGATTACCGCATCACCGTCGCCCGCGACGCCGCCGAGACGGGGTTGAGCGCGAACGTCACGCTTTCAGGGTCGATCATCAAGCCTTGAGCCAATGCCGCACAACAAAAACGCGGCGCCAATGAGGAGGGAAAACGAGATGAGAATCCACAAGAGGCCCATGCTGGCGGCCTTGATGGCGAGTTCGGCGCTTGTCGCGCCGGCCTATGCCCAGACCGCGGAACAGGCGCCGATCCCGGCGCCCCAAGACCCGACCGAGGTCGGCGAAATCGTCGTCACCGGCATCCGGGCGTCGCAGACCCAGTCGATCAACGTCAAGCGCAACGAGACGGCGCTGGTTGATGCGATCTCGGCCGAAGACATCGGCAAACTGCCCGACGTCACCGTGGCCGACGCCCTGCAACGCATCGCCGGCATCCAGATCCGACGCACCGCCGGCGAAGGCTCGACCGTCAACATCCGCGGCCTGCCGCAGGTCGTGACACTGCTGAACGGCGAACAATATCTGAGCCCCGGTAACCTGGGGAGAGCCGAACCGAACCTGAACGACGTGCCGTCGCAGCTGATGAACTCGATCGTCGTGTTCAAGTCGCAGGACGTGACGAACGCTCAGTCCGGGATTTCGGGTACGATCGACCTGCGCACGCGTCGCCCGATGGACTTCAGCTACGGCACGACCGTCACGGGCGCGGCCGAATACCAGACGGGCGAACGCACTCGTCAGGACGACTATCTGATCAACGGCCTGCTGAACTGGCGGGGCGACCGGATGGGCGTGATGGTCTCCGGCGTCATGAGCGAGTCTAACCTGGGCAATAACTACGCCGGGGTCGCGGGCAGCCTGTTCGGCAGTAATGACTGGGGCGGCACGGGCAATGCCTGGCTTGCGCCGCACGGCTATGAAATGTTCAACCGTGTGGTCGAGCGTGAGCGGGTCGGCCTGAACGCCGCTTTCCAGTTCGATATCGAGGACGGCATCCGTCTAACGGCAGAAGCCTTTTACACCAAGCAGGACGAGTACAACCGCGCCGCCGGTCTGAACGTCTCCAACCGCTGGAGCGGCTTGGGCTGGCTGACGCCGACCGAGTCGACCGACACCGGCCTGGGCTGGCTGGACGTCGAGGAATACGACGTCGACGCCTGGTGGGTGAACTCCTTCACCGTCAACCGTGTCACAAACAACGAGTCCAAGAACTTCAACCTGGAGCTGGACTACGACAAGGGCGGCCCCTTCACCTTCAACGCGCGGGCCGTCAAGGCCGACGCCTCGCTGCTGAGCATGAACGGCCAGGTGCAGGGTGACCTGTCGAATTGGCAGTACGGAGCTGACAGGGCCTTTACCCTATTCCGTCAGGGCGCGGACCGCACGCGCGGCACCTTCTACCCCGCCTCCATCGCCGCCATGTACCCGGCCTCACAATACTCAAACGGTGTCGTGGGCAGCCAGGGCGGACGCTACATCAACCCCAACCCGCTAGGCTATGGAGCGGACCCCCAACTGCATATCGACACCGGCGGCTCGAAGCTGGCCTGGAGCGGCTTCGAGAACAACATTGTCGGGGGTTTAGGCAACGTCCCGCTAAGCCAATATATGTCGAACTTGGACTCCTATACAGTCGGGGCCTATTCGTCGGAAGGCAACCAGCGCAACAACTCGGACCTGACTGTGGTCCGGTTCGACGGGTCGTACGAGTTCCAGGAGGCGCCGGCGTTCGGCTTCCTGACCCGCGTCGACGCCGGCGTCCGCCACAGCGGCCGCGAGGTCGAGGTCACAAACTTCCACCTGTTCTCGGACTTCTACGCCGGACAGGGCGCAGGCAACCAGGCGGGTTGTTCGGCGCAGTGGAAAGCCATCGACGTCGTCATGGACAATCCGCAGTGCCAGGCCGGGGAGTTCGTCTCCAACCCCGGCTTCAACGCGGCCCTCGCCGTCGACCCCACCCCCAGCAGTTGCACCGCCGGCACGGTCGCCAACACCCCGACCTGCTTCCAGGGCTATACGGTCAATCGGCCCACGCTGCTGCGCGAGAACAACAACACCTACTTCCTGACCGACTTCGGTTCGGTCGCCTCGGGCATTCCCGGGGTGTGGGTGGCGGATCCGCGCGACTTCGACGATCCCCGCGCCTTCCAGCAGCGGGTGTTCGGCAACGCCTATGACGTGATCATCCCCGGCAACTCGTATGACGTCGACCTCTATGAGGACAGCGCCTATGTGAACGGGGCGATCGAGTTCGGCCAACTGCACGGCGACGTCGGCGTGCGTATGGTCCGCACCGAACTCCGCGTCCGCCAGAACCAAACCGGCGACGTCCGAGCCTATGGCGACACGAATAACGACATCGGCGACACGATCGCGAGCCGCAGCTACACGGACTGGTTGCCGTCGGTGAACCTGGCCTATGACTTCAGCGACAAGCTTCGTCTACGAGCCGCCTACGCCAAGACGATGATCCCGTTGGACCTGGGAAGTTACGGCGGCGGCGTCACCATTTCGACCGCCGATTCCAACGGCCCGACGCCATTGGATCCGACGGCTCCGCCACGCGGCATCCGTCGCGTGACCGGCGCCACCTTGGCCGGCAGCCCGGATCTAGATCCATGGCGCTCGAGCAACTTCGATCTGGCGCTGGAGTACTATTACGGCCCCGCGACGATGTTCAACATTGCGGCATTCCGCCTGAACATCGACAGCTTCGTCCGTCGCGGCACCGTGACTTGCGGCGCTGAATACCCGGACGGCGACGGCGTTATCCGTCGTTGTGTGGACGTCAACCGTCCCCTCCAGGGCGAAGGCGGTGAATTGCAGGGCATCGAGCTAGGCGCGAAGATCGGCCTGTCCGACTTCATCGACACGCCGATCTGGTCTGACTTCGGCTTCGACGGCAGCTACACCTTCTCCGATAGCTCTTCTAACGACGTAGCGTTGAACGGAGATCTTCTGCCCTTCCAAGACAACTCCGAGCAGTCTCTGAACGCCGCCGTTTGGTATCAGGGCGACAAGCTTCAGGCCCGCGTGGCCTGGAACTATCGCACGCCGCGCCTGAGCAGCACCTTCGGAAACATCCCGATCTATCAGGACACCTCTCAGTACGTAGACGTCAACGTCACCTATGACGTCAACGACATGGTCACGGTCTACGCCAACGGCTCCAACGTCCTGGGCGAAATCGAGGAATACTACCTCGAGTTCAAGGACGGCGCGAAGCAGTTCCACAGCCGCAACGAGTTCGAGCCGCGTTACACCATCGGCGTTCGCGCTCGGTTCTGATCTCTTCCTGAGCAGACTGGCCGGCGACATTCGTGTCGCCGGCCTCTTTTTTTCGCGTATTGGTATTCGGCCATGGATGAGATCGACGATCCTCGCATCCGTTCTGTCGTCATCGTCGGCGGCGGCACCGCCGGCTGGATGACGGCTGCGGCCCTGGTTCAGCATTTCCGCACTGCGCCGCTGAAGATCACCGTGGTGGAGTCTTCCGACATCGGCACGATCGGCGTGGGCGAGGCGACCATTCCCACCCTCCGTCGGTTCTATGCGCAGCTGGGCCTGCGCGACGACGATGTGATGCGCGCCACCCAGGCGACCTGCAAGCTGGGTATTCGTTTCATCGACTGGTCCGGGCCCGGCTCGGACTTCATCCATCCCTTCGGCCTGTATGGTCAGGACGTCAAAGGGATCGGGTTTCATCATTACTGGCTGAAACAGCACCGCGCGGGCGACGCCGCGCCGCTGGCGGCCTATTCGCTGGGGGCGTCGCTGGCCGCCGGCGGCAAATTCACCCTGCCCTCCCCCAATCCGCCGTCGCAGCTGTCGGTGTTCGACTGGGCCCTGCATCTGGACGCTGGCCTGTTCGCCCAGCACCTGCGCGCCTATGCCGAGGCTGGGGGCTGCGCCCGGATCGACGCCCGGATCCGCTCGGTCGAGCTGCGGCCCGAGGACGGTTTCGTGCGCGCCCTGACCCTGGACGACGGACGCGAGGTCGAGGGCGATCTGTTCGTCGACTGTTCGGGTTTCAAGGGCCTGGTGATCGGCGAGGCCCTGGGCGTCGGGTTCGAGGACTGGGGCCGCTGGCTGCCCTGCGACGCGGCCTATGCGGTGCAGAGCGCCAACCGACCCGGCGACGCCCCCGCCCCCTTCACCCGCGTCACCGCCCGGTCGGCCGGATGGCAGTGGGGCATTCCGCTGCGCCACCGCGCCGGCAACGGTCTGGTGTTTTCCAGCGCCCATCTGAGCGACGATCAGGCCCTGGCCGAGCTGATGCCTCATCTGCTGGGCGATCCGCTGACGGAGCCGCGGCGCATTCCGTTCCGCCCCGGTCGGCGCACCCAGGCCTGGGCCAGGAACTGCGTCGCCATCGGCCTGTCTGCGGGTTTCCTGGAGCCGCTGGAAAGCACCAGTATCGCCCTGATCGAGACCGGGATCGAGCGGCTGAAGGCCCTGTTCCCCGACCGCCGCTTCGCCCAGCCGATCCTGGATGAGTTCAACGACCAGACCGCGCGCGAGATGGAGCGGGTCCGGGACTTCATCATCCTGCACTACAAGCTGAACCGGCGCACCGACACCGACTTCTGGCGCGACTGCCGCGAGATGGCGATCCCCGAGACGCTGGAGCGCAAGATCGCCCTGTGGACCGCGCGGGGTCAGTTCGTCCGTTATCGGTGGGAGATGTTCCACCCGGCCAGCTGGCTGGCCATCTATGACGGCTTCGGCCTGTATCCCGACGGCTACGACCCCGCCGTGGACGCCATGGACCCCGCCTATCTGAGCCGCAGCCTGGCCGAGATGCGCGCCAATATCGCCGACCTGGTCGCCCGCACCCCCGACCACGCCCATTTCCTGGCGGGGCTCGATCCCGCCGCCTCCGCCGCCCCCGCCTCAGCCGCATGAGACCCGACATGGACCAGCCCCGCCGCCCCCTGAAGAAGATCTGCATCGTCGGCGGAGGCACCGCCGGCTGGGTCGCCGCCGCCCTGATGGCCGAACATTTCAAGGGGCGGATGGCCGAGATCGAACTGGTCGAATCCGACGACATCGGCACGATCGGCGTCGGCGAATCCACCGTGCCGCCCTTCCTGGAAATGCTGAAGCGGCTGGGTATCGACGAGCGCGACTTCATCCAGAAGACCCAGGCCAGTTTCAAGCTGGGCATCCAGTTCGAGGACTGGACGCAGAAGGGCGAGAGCTATTTCCACCCGTTCGGCGCCATCGGGGCGCCCGTGGATGTCAGCGACTTCTATCCCGTCTGGCTGAAGGCGCGGATGAACGGCTATGATCGGCCGCTGATGGACTTCGCCGCAGCGGCGCGGATGGCGGACCAGGGGCGGTTCATGCTGCCGTTCAAGGCCCAGCGCACCCCGATCGGGGGCGCGTCCTACGCCGTTCACGTCGATGCGAAACGGGTGGCGCGCTATCTGCGCGACTTCGCCGAGGCGCGGGGGGTGAAGCGCACCGAGGGAATCGTCGAGGATGTGGCGACACGGCCCGACGGCTTCGTCAGCAGCCTGAAGCTGAAGTCGGGCCAGACGGTCCAGGCGGACTTCTTCATCGACTGCACCGGCTTCCGCGCCCTTCTGATCGGCAAGACCCTGGGCGTCGGCTATACGGACTGGTCCGAATGGCTGATGTGCGACCGGGCCATTGCGGTCCAGACCGAGAATGTCGGCCCGCCCAAGCCCTATACCCTGGCCCAGGCCCAAGACTGCGGCTGGCGCTGGCGCATCCCGTTGCAGCACCGGACCGGGAACGGCCACGTCTTCTGCAGCCGCTACCTGTCCGACGACGAGGCGACGGCGCGCCTATTGGAGCAGGTCGAAGGCCGGCCGGTGGTCAATCCGATGGTGGTGCCGTTCAAGACCGGGGTGCGCGAGAAGATCTGGGACAAGAACGTCTTGTCCCTGGGCCTGGCCAGCGGTTTCATCGAACCGCTGGAATCGACGGCCATCCACCTGATCTATCGCGGCATGGACTTCCTGTTCCGGCTGATGCCGGACCTGGATTGCGATCCGAATCTGATCGCCGAGTACAATCGGCGGATGACCGTGGATTACGAGGAGATCCGCGACTTCATCATCCTGCACTACGCCCTGACGCGACGCGACGACACGGCCTTCTGGCGCGCCTGCCGCGACATGGTCCTGCCTGAGGGGCTGCAGCACAAGCTGGAGGTCTTCCGCGCCAACGGCAGCCTGGTCGAGGCGCTGGACCCGCTGTTCCGCAATGTCAGCTGGTATGCGGTGATGGACGGGATGGGCGTGCGGCCCCGGTCCTACCCGCCGCTGGTGGACCGGATCGACTTCAACGGCCTGACCGACGAGATGGACCGCGCCGCCAATATTCTGAACGCCTTCGTCGCCGATCTGCCGACGCATCAGGCCTTCATCGACACCCACTGTCAGGCCCCGCCCGTGGAGGCGCCCGCGCCTTTGGTCATGCCGGCCTGATACCGGCGTGCTTGCCTTGGCGCGGTCAAGGCTGACACAATGGCTCAGGGGATAAGGGATCAGAGTTTGCGTCGCGCCGTCACCATCAAACACGTCGCCGCCGAGGCGGGCGTTTCGCTGCAGACCGTGTCGCGGGTCATCAACAACGAGCCGAATGTACGTCCGGTGGTGCAGGAGCGGGTGCGCGCCGCCGTGGCCAAGCTGGGCTATGTCCCCAGTCTGGCGGCGCGGCGGATGGGCGGCTCGCGCTCCTATCTGCTGATGGCGCTGAACGACCGGGACCGGACCATCGAGGGCTGGAAGTCCGGCGAGGGCACCGACTGGGTCGACCAGATGCTGATGGGCGGCATGCTGAAGTGCGAGGCCCACGGCTATCGGATGATCTTCGAACTGGTCGACACCCATTCGGACCACGTCGATGCGGCGGTGCGCGGGGCCATCGCCGCCCTGCACCCCGACGGCGTCATCCTGACCCCGCCCCACTCTGAGAACCCGGCCATCACCGGCCTGCTGAGCCAACTGGGCCTGCCCTTCGCCCGGATCGCCTCGATCGCAGAAGGGGACGGATTCGCGGTGTCGATGGACGACGCCAAGGCGGCCGCCTTTGCGACCGACCATTTGCTGGGCCTGGGCCATGCCCGCATCGGCTTCATCACCGGCAGCGAGGAATATGCGGTTAGCGGCGCGCGGCTCGACGGGTATCGCCGCGCCATGTCCGCCTCGGCGCCCGGCCTGGACGAGACGCTGGTCGCGCGCGGCGATTTTTCCTACGAGTCCGGCGTCGCCGCCATGGAGACCCTGCTGGCCCTGCCGTCGCGGCCCACCGCCGTTCTGGCCAGCAACGACCGCATGGCCCACGCGGCCCTGCGCACGGCCAGACGGAACGGCCTGGCGGTCCCTGCCGACCTGTCGGTCATCAGCTTCGACAACACGCCCCTGGCCCGGTTCGCCGACATGACCGCCGTCATTCAGCCTATCGCCGAAATGAGCGCGGTCGCCGCCGAACTGCTGATCCGCTCCACGGCCGGCGACGCCGACCTGCCCCGGCAGAGCATGGTCGATTTCGGCTTCGCCCCCAGAGGCTCCACGGCGCCGCCGAAGTCCTGATCCGTCGTCCGAACCCGCTCGGCCACACGCCCGACGCCGCTGCGTCGCGGCCCGGGCGTTTAATACAACGTACACGGCTTAAATGTCTTTCATCCGCCGCCTCAACGTCATGCATCGGCATTTGCAGTGTCGCCTCAGCGACATCGCCGCCGGTTACTGATCGCCGTTCAGGCCAAGCTTGGGGAAAAACGATGGCGAATGAATTCAAGACGCGGCTTATGGCTGCGGCGGCGCTGACCGGCGTGATGGCGGCGGCGCACGGGGCCCATGCCCAGGCCCAGTCGGCGGAGCCGGCGACGCTGGACGAGATCATCGTCACGGCCCAATTGCGCGCACAGAAGACCATTGAGGTCCCGTTCGCCCTGACCGCCTATTCCGGCCAGTTCCTCGAGGACCTGGGCATCCAGGAATTCGAACAGCTGTCGGCCTTCGTGCCCGGCTTCCTGGTGCAGAACCAGTCGCCGAACAACCCCGGCTTCGTGATGCGCGGCATCACCTCGGACTCGGGCGCCGCCACGGCCGAGCCGCGCGTGTCGGTGTTCCAGGACGGCGTGTCGATCTCCAAATCGCGCGGCTCCTATGTCGAACTGTTCGACCTGGAGCGGGTTGAGATCGCCAAGGGTCCGCAGTCGACCCTGTACGGGCGCGGCGCCCTGATCGGCGCCGTCAACCTGGTCCAGAACCGCGCCCAGCCGGGTGAGACCGAAGCCTACGCCAATATCGAGGCCGGCAACGAAGACTATCGGATGGTCGAGGGCGCGCTGAACCTGCCCGTCGGCGAGACGGGCGGCCTGCGCCTCGCCACCCGCCTGAAGACGCGCGGCGGTTCGGTCGAGAACCTGCTGGGCGGCGAAGACTATAACGCCATCGAGACCAAGGCCGTGCGTCTGTCGGGCGCCTGGGCGCCGTCGGACGCCATGCGGTTCGACGTGATCGGCAACTATCAGAACGACCACGCCTCGGGCACCTCGTTCAAGTCGATCGCCTACGAACCGGCCGATCCGAACACCGGCGTCGTCCTGGGCGGCAAGGAACCCTGGGAGGGCGCGGCCCTGACGCCGGGCGGCGATTTCGACGGCGGCAAGACGCTGGGCCTGAGCCGCGAAGTCTGGGGCGTGACGGGTCTGGCCCGGATCAACCTGAATTCGGCCTGGACCCTGAACTCGACCACCGCCTATCGCGAGTTCGACAACTACGAGACCTTCGACGCGGACGGCGTCTCCTTGCCCATCCTGACGGCGGCGGAAGAGACCCATGGCGAACAATGGAGCCAGGACCTGCGCCTGGGCTTCGACAACGGCGGTCGCCTGACGGGCTTCGTCGGCGCCGGCTGGTTCCACGAGGAAGGCTACCAGCGCACGCCCGCACAGTTCGACGAGCGCCTGGTCCTGGCGCAGCTGGCCGGGTTGCTGGACGGTTCACCGCTGGGCGTCGGTGACAACACCCTGCCGCTGGCGGTTTATCCGACCGTGGCGACGGGCGCGCTGGGCGCGCTGTTGGGCTCACTGTTGCCGTCTGCTGCTCAGCCGCTGGTGCCGACCCTGACGGCCGGCATCGCCTCGAACCTGCAGTCGGCCTATATCGAAACGCCGATCAACAGCTCCGAGCTGGATTCCTACGACGTCTTCGCCGACGCCACCTACGCCTTCACCGACCGCTTCGAAGTGTCGGCAGGCGTTCGCTATACCCGTGATGAAAAGACCACCGGCTATGCAGCCAGCATCGACTCCGGCCGTTCGGCGCTGGGCACGCTTCTGGCGATCCAGGCGGGCGCGGTGCCGAGCTCATTCATCGTCAGTTCGACGGGCGTGCCCGGCTTCCTGGTTCAGCCGAACTATTCGACGCGCCCCGGCTTGCCGCTGCTCGGCTTGACGTCGCAGCCGACCGCCAACAACGGAGACTTCTCGTATTACGACTCGGAAGACGACGGCGTGACCTGGAGGGTCACGGCCCGCTACGAACTGACCGACGACACGAATGTCTACGCCAACTATGCACGCGGCCGTCGTCCGGAAGTGATCAGCGCCTCGGGTCCGTCCGCCCCCGGGGGCGCGCCGCGCTTCAGCTCGGTCGATGCCGAAACCGTCGACAGCTACGAAGTCGGCGCCAAGTCAGCCCTGTTGGACAGCCGACTGCGGATCGACGGCGCGGTCTTCATGTACAACTACGAAAACTTCCAGACGACCATCCAGCAAGGCACGACCTTCATCACCACCAACGCCGGCGAGGCCAAGTCCTACGGCTTCGAGGGCCAGGCCAACTTCGCCGTGGCGTCCAACTTCGACCTGTTCGCGACCTACGCCTACAACCACTCGCGCTTCGAGAACGGCATCTACGACGGCAACAAGTTCCGGCTGTCGCCGGACAACGCCGCGTCGATCGGCGCGACCTGGCGCCTGCCGGTGACCGGCGGCGAGATCGAGGTCCAGCCGACCTACACTTGGCAGTCCAAGGTCTTCTTCGAGGACGACAACGACCGCCCCGACCTGCAAACTGTGGCGAGCGGAGCCTTCGTCGCAGACCTGATCCAGGACGAATATCAGGACGCCTACGGTCTGTTGAACCTGCGTATCCGCTACACCCCGGACTCGACCAACTGGGGCGTTGAAGCCTTCGGCGAGAACATTCTCGACGAGGAATACATCAAGGACGCCGGCAACACCGGCGACGCTCTGGGCATGCCGACCTTCATCGCCGGTCGCCCGGCGGCGTACGGCCTGGTGTTCAAACTGAAACTCTGAGGATCGAACGATGAATCTGGATCGCCGCAGCCTTCTGGGACTGATCGGCGCGGGGGCGGCGACGCCCGCCGTCGCCCAGACCGCCCATGCCGGTCAGGTCGCCTTCCTTCACGGGGTGGCCAGCGGCGATCCGGATCAGCATTCCGCGGTCTTCTGGACCCGCGTCACCCCGACCGATCCGTCGGTCGGGGTGATTGCGGTGGTTCTTGAAGTGGCCAGGGACGCCGACTTCACCGACATGGTGCGTCGCTTCACCGACCTGACCGCCCGGGCCGAGCGCGACTTCACCGTCAAGCACGACCTGCACGGTCGCGGCCTGGAGCCGGGTCGGGAGTATTTCTATCGCTTCATCGCCAATGGCGTGACCTCGCCCGCGGGTCGGGTCCGCACCCTGCCCCAGGGCGCGACGCCGCAGGTGAACCTGGCCGTGGTGTCCTGCCAGCTCTATCCGGGCGGCCTATTCAACGCCTATGAGGCCATCTCGCAGCTGGACCGGTTGGACGCGGTCGTTCACCTGGGCGACTACATCTACGAATACGGCGCGGCGCCGGGCGACTACGGCATGGCGACCGGCGCGCCGCTGAACCGGGCGCCCCTGCCGCCCCACGAAATCGTCAGCCTGACCGACTATCGGACGCGCCACGCTCAATACAAGACCGATCCCGATCTGCAGGCCGCCCACGCCCGCGCCGCCTTCATCTGCGTCTGGGACGACCATGAGGTCGCCAACGACGTCTGGATGATGGGGGCCGAGAACCATCAGCCGGCGACCGAAGGCGACTTCGCCACGCGCAAGGCGGCGGCCCTGCGCGCCTATTACGAATGGATGCCGATCCGCGAGGCCAAGGCCGGCGCCATGAAGGAAGCGATCAACCGCAGCTTCCACTTCGGCGATCTGGCCAGCCTGCACATGGTCGAAACCCGTCTGACGGCCCGCGCCGAACAGATGGACTTCGCCAACATCCCCAAGACCGCCGACGGCCGCCCGGACGTCGCCGCCTTCGAGGCCCAGCGTCAGGAGCCGTCGCGCGACCTGCTGGGCGAGGGTCAACGCCGCTGGCTGGGCGAGGCCATGAGCCAGTCCAAGGCCGCCGGTCGTCCGTGGCAGATCCTGGGCAACCAGGTCGTCATGGCCCGGGTCAAGGGCCCGAACATCGAACAGATGCTGCCGCCCGCCCAGGTGGCGCAGATGATCGCCAGCCTGCCCGCCGATATCCAGCCCCAGGTCGAGGCCGCGATCCAGCTGTTCAAGCTGGGCCTGCCGTTCAACCTGGACAGCTGGGACGGCTATCCCGCCGGTCGCGAGCGTCTGTACGAGACGATGAAACAGGCGGGCGTCGAGCCGATCGTCCTGGCCGGCGACAGCCACGCCTTCTGGGTCAACGAACTGTATGACAACGGCGGCCAGCGTCGCGCGGTCGAGTTCGGGACCTCGGCCATCTCCAGTCCGTCTCCCGGCGACATGGTCGGCGGCCTGCCGCTGGGCCTGGCGCTGGAAGCCGCCAATCCCGAGGTCAAGTTCTGCGACCAAGCGTCCAAGGGCTATGTCCTGCTGACCCTGGACCGGGATCAGGCGGTGGGCGAACTGCGCGCCGTCTCGACCATCCTGGCCAAGCCGTATCAGAACAAGACGGTGAAACGCTATCGGTTGGCTCAGACCGCGACCGGTCTGGGTCCGCTGGAAGACGTCACCGAACCCGCCTGATCGAGGCCACCGCCAGGGTCGCCCCGCCGAAACAGGCGGCGGCGGCCAGGAACAGGCTGCGGAAGTCCAGACCCAGGTTCTCCAGCAGGACCAGGGCGATCAGGGGCGCGATCGCCTGGGGCAGGGTCACGGCCAGATTGATCAGGCCCAGGTCCTTGCCCCGGTCCTCGACCGAGGGCAGGACGTCGGTCATCAGGGCGATGTCGATCGCGCCATAGCAGCCCTGGCCCACGCCATAGAGGGCGAAGGCGACGACCACGGTGGTCCAGTCCTGGGTGGTCGCCAGCACAGCCGCCGCGATGGCCAGCAGCACCCCGCCGGCGATGGCGAGCGGCTTGCGCCGCGTGATCCGCGAGCCGCCCATGGCGACGACGGTGCTGACCCCGACCACGCCCACGACGGCGATGGCGGTCAGCAGCGAATGGCCGGCCTCGGCCGAGCGGCCGGGAAACAGGATCGGAAAGCCGATGGCGTCGGCGATGTAGAAGAGCAGATAGAAGGCCACCAGCGAATAGCCGGTCACCACCAGGAACCGATAGGTCCAGGCCAGGGTGAAGTCGCGAACGGCGAAGGGG
Source organism: Brevundimonas sp. GW821-FHT10A07 (assembly GCF_059415785.1). Lineage (NCBI taxonomy): Bacteria > Pseudomonadati > Pseudomonadota > Alphaproteobacteria > Caulobacterales > Caulobacteraceae > Brevundimonas > Brevundimonas sp. GW821-FHT10A07. Next base: position 199,092 of record NZ_JBWKNX010000003.1, on the reverse strand, counting down.
TGCAGCAGGCTGTGCAGAGAAAACCCTGACAAGGGCGCCCGCACCCGGTCGGCGGGCGCCGGATCCTCGCGCGACAGCAGGGCGAAGGGCACGGTCGCCGCCAGAACAACGGCGGCCAGGGTCGCGAACCGCGCGACCTCGCCCTGCGGCCCCCAGGCCATCACGACCGAACCGATCATGGCGGCCAGAGGATAGCCCATGCCCATGACCGCGGACATGGCGCTGCGCCGGTTCTCGGGCACCCGGTCCGCGAACAGGGCGATCAGAGGGGCCAGCAGGATATTGAAGGTCAGCTGGAAAGCGACCAGGCCCAGCACCAGGCCCAGCGGGGTCGAGGACTGCTGGATGGCGGCGTAGCTGCCGACCGTCAGCACCGCGCCGACCACGATCCACGGCCGCCGCCGGCCGTGCCGCGACCGGGTCCGGTCGCTAAGGGCGCCGCCGACGATATTGCCGAGCCCGGCGGCCATACAGCCCCAGAACAGGGCCTGGCTGAGCAACGGCCCCTTGGCCTGACCGTCGATCATCTCGGCGTGGAGGGGCGCGAGCACCTGAAGCAGGGGCGCCACGCCGATGAAGGCGCCGATATAGGCGACGGCGTAACCGATCAGGAAGGCCGACCCGACCGGCCGGGGAGACACGCCGGCGGTCATGCTGCGGGTCTCAGGCCCGGGCGGCCCGCGCCGTCTCGACGCCCAGCGCGCGCAAGGCGGCGGCGGCGATATGGTCCGCGTTGAGCCCCGCCAGAGCATACATGGCGGCCGGGGCGTCCTGATCCTGGAAGACGTCGGGCAGGTTCAGGGTGCGGACCTTGAGGCCGCGATCCAGCGCGCCCTTCTCGGCGAGCAGTTGCAGCACGAAGGCGCCGAAGCCGCCCATGGCCCCCTCCTCCACCGTGATCAGGGCCTCATGCTCCCGCGCCAGGCGCAGGATCAGGGCGGCGTCCAGCGGCTTGGCGAAGCGGGCGTCGGCGACGGTGGCGGACACGCCCCGGGCGGCCAGCAGATCGGCGGCCTTCAGCGATTCCTGCAAGCGGGTGCCCAGGGACAGGATGGCGACCGAGGTCCCCTCGCGCACGATCCGGCCCCGGCCGATCTCGAACGGGGCGGCCAGTTCCGGGATATCGACCCCGACGCCGTCGCCGCGCGGATAGCGGAAGGCGCTGGGGCGGTCGTCGATGGCCAGGCTGGTCGAGATCATGCCCGCCAGTTCGGCCTCATCGGCGGCGGCCATCAGCACCATGCCGGGCAAGGCGCCCATGAAGCCGATGTCGAACGACCCGGCGTGGGTCGCGCCGTCTGCGCCCACCAGACCGGCCCGGTCCATGGCGAACCGCACCGGCAGCGACTGGATGGCCACGTCATGGACCACCTGGTCATAGCCGCGCTGAAGGAAGGTGGAATAGATGGCGCAGACCGGCTTCATCCCGTCAGCGGCCAGGCCGGCGGCGAAGGTGACGGCGTGCTGTTCGGCGATGCCGACGTCATAGGTGCGGTCGGGGAAGGCCTGGCCGAACAGGTCCAACCCCGTGCCCGAGGGCATGGCGGCGGTGATGGCCACGATCGAGGGATCCAGGGCGGCGTGCTTGATCAGCTCGGTCCCGAACACCTTGGTGTAGCTGGGCGCGTTCGACACGGACTTGGCCTGTTTGCCCGAGACCACGTCGAACTTGACCACCGCATGGAGCTTGTCGGCGCTGCTCTCGGCCGGGGCGTAGCCCTTGCCCTTCTGCGTGACGACATGGACCAGGACCGGCCGGTCCTCGATGGCCGCCGCCTTCTTCAGGATCGGGACCAGATTCTCCATGTCGTGCCCGTCGATGGGGCCGACGTAGTAGAAGCCCAGTTCCTCGAACAGGGTGCCGCCGGTGACCATGCCGCGGGCGTATTCCTCGGCCTTCTTGGCCGCGTTGCGGAAGGGGCGCGGCAGGTGCTGGGCGACCGAACGGCCCAGGCGGCGGACGTTCTGATAGGCGCCGCCCGACACCAGACCGGCCAGATAGGCGCTCATGCCCCCGACCGGCGGGGCGATGGACATGTCGTTGTCGTTCAGGATGACCATCAGCTGGCCATTGGTCGCCTCGGCGGCGTTGTTCATCGCCTCATAGGCCATGCCGGCCGACATGGAGCCGTCGCCGATGACCGCCACGACCTTGTTCTTCTCGCCCTTCTGGTCGCGTGCAGCGGCGAAGCCGAGGGCGGCGCTGATCGAGGTCGAGGCGTGGGCGGCGCCGAAGGGGTCGTATTCGCTCTCGCTGCGCTTGGTGAAGCCCGACAGGCCGCCGGGCTGACGCAGGGTGCGGATGCGGTCGCGACGGCCGGTCAGGATCTTGTGCGGATAGCACTGGTGGCCGACGTCCCAGATCAGGATGTCCTTGGGCGTCTCGAACACATGATGCAGCGCCGTAGTCAGCTCGACCACGCCCAGACCCGCGCCCAGGTGGCCGCCCGTCACCGACACCGCGTCGATGGTCTCGGCCCGCACTTCTTGCGCCAGCTGTTTCAGCTGGGCGATGTCGAAGCCCCGCATGTCGGCGGGAAACTTGACGGTGTCGAGAAGCGGGGTGTCGGGCATCAGCCGGGAAAACCTTGAAAGTCTGATCAATCAACCCCTGGGGGAGATCAATGTTTCGTATCAGGACCGGCGCTTTAGCACAAAGTCCACGCTCGCCTTGAGGATTTCCGCCTCGTGCCCGAACGACTCCAGGTGAGCCCTGGCCTGGTCAGACAGGTGCGCGACCCTCTGTCGCGCCGCCTCGAGCCCCAGCAGGGTGACGAAATTGGTCTTGCCCAGGGCGGCGTCCTTGCCGCCGGCGGCCTTGCCCATTTCTTCGGCCGAACCTTCCGCATCCAGAAGATCATCGACGATCTGATAGGCCAGGCCGACATCGTGAGCGAAGCTGATCAGGGCGTGCTGGTGCTGGGCCGAGGCCTCGGCGATGATCAGCGGAATCTCGAAAGCGTAGGCGAACAGGGCGCCGGTCTTCAGCCGCTGCATCCGGGCGACGCCGCCCAGATCGTCGCGCACGCCCAGCAGGTCGATCATCTGACCGCCGGCCATGCCCCGCGCGCCCGAGGCCATCGACAGCCGCGCCGCCAGTTCGCACCGCACGACCGCGTCCTCGTGGGTGTCCTCGTGCAGGATGATGTCGAAGGCCGCCGTCTGAAGCGCGTCGCCGGCCAGGACCGCCGTGGCCTCGTCATAGGCGCGGTGGACGGTGGGGCGGCCGCGCCGCATGTCATCGTCGTCCATGCACGGCAGGTCGTCGTGCACCAGGCTGTAGGCGTGAACACATTCCAGGGCGCAGGCGGCGCGCAGCACCGACCGTTCGTCGATATTGAACAGGCGCGCGGCCTCAAGCGCGAAGAAGGGGCGCAGCCGTTTGCCGGGGCCCAGGGCCGCGTAACGCATGGCCTCGGTCAGGCGGGCTTCCGGTCCGTCGGCGCGCGGCAACAACTGGTCCAGCGCGACCGTGACCAGATCGGCGACCTCGGCCACCCGGTCGATCACGGCCTGTTCGGGCGAATTGGCGGCGAGCATAGGGGTCAAAACAGTCGCCCGCCCAGCGGCAGGTCGCGGTCCACCCCGACCAGCACCACCTCGCCGTCCGCATCGGGAAAGCCGAGTGTCAGCACCTCGGACTTCACCGGCCCGATCTGGCGCGGCGGAAAGTTGACGACGGCGGCGACCTTGCGGCCTTCCAGTTCTTCCAGCGTGAAGTGGCGGGTGATCTGGGCCGAGGATTTCTTGACGCCGATCTCGGGACCGAAATCGATCTGGAGCTTGAACGCCGGCTTGCGCGCCTCAGGAAACGGCTCGGCCTTGACGATCCGGCCGACGCGAATATCGACCTTCATGAAGTCGTCGAAGGCGATGGTCGGGGTCATTCGAACGACGCCGCCTCGACGCCCTTGGCCTGGCCGTCGGGTCCGACGACGATCTTCTCGACGCGCAGTTGGGCCGCCTTCAGACGGGCCTCGCAATGGGCCTTCAGCCGAGCGCCCTCTTCGTACAGGGCGATGGATTCCTCCAACGGCGCCTGGCCTGATTCCAGGCGTGACACGATGGTCTCCAGGCGCTGCAGGGCGTCTTCGAAGCTGAGGTCGGCGGGGATGGCGGCGGCGGTATCGGTCATGGCGCGGACCCTAGAGGGGGTCGAAGCCTGCATCAACGGTGGATGCGGCTATCGCTTCTCGTATCGGCGCTGGGACCAGTATTTGAAGCCCTGGTTATGCACCAGTTTCCAGCCGTCGGCCTTCAGACGGGCGCCGACCATGTGATTGAAATAGCCGTGGGCGAAGACCAGCACGTCCTGGCCGGTTTCGGCGCGGGCGATCAGCTTGCGCGCCGCCTGTTCGGCGCGGGCCTCGGCCTCGGCGCGGGTTTCCTGGCCGCCGTGGTGGTCGAAGGCGTGCCACCAGAAGCGCGACACCACGCCCCACCATTTCGGCGACAGCTTGATCCAGTCGGGAATTGGCGGCGGCGGCAGGGGCGCCTCGATGAACAGGACGTCCGACATGACCTCACGCCCCGCGGCGGCGGCGGCGGCGGTCTCCTGGGCGCGCTGGCGGGTCGAGGCGTAGATGGCGCCGGCGCCCTGGGCCGTGGCGACCAGCTCGGGCGGCGGAGTCTGGCCGGCCAGCAGGCCGCCGATCTCGTATTTGGCCCACCAGTCGCCGTACTGACGCGCGGTGATCAGGCATTTGCGCGACAGGGCCGGCTCGCCGTGGCGCGTCAGGGTGATGGCGCCCGGCCGCATGCCGGCCAAGGCGCGGGACGCAGATCCGCCGGCCGGCTGGGCGACAGAGTCTTCGGTCGAATCGAGGGACAGGGCGGGGGATGACATGGCGATCGGACGGGCCTTAAGTTTCAAGGCGTTATACGTCCTATTCCTCCCCGAGCGCGGCGACATGTGCGACCGCAGAGCGGCCTAGTCCTTCAAGGTCGTAACCGCCCTCGAGCGCGGACACAACCTTGCCCGAACATGTCTGCGCGCCGCCTGTCGGCGGTGACGCGCGCCTCGCCCCATTGTAGAGCCGGATCATGACCGAGACTCTGATCCGCCCTGCCCGCCTCGAAGACGCCGAACCCCTGGGCGCCCTAGGTCGCCGGACCTTCATCGACACCTTCGTGACCGGATTCGCCATCCCCTATCCAGAGATGGACCTGAAGGCCTTCCTGGACGCCAGTTTCGACCCCGAGCCGACGCGAAAGAAGCTGACCGAACCCGGCTGCGCCTGGTGGGTGGCCGAGCGGGACGGCGCCCTGCTGGCCTTCGCCAACGCGGGTCCCAACGGCCTGCCCCACCCCGAGGCGCGCCCGGAGCACATGGAGTTGCGCCGCCTCTATGTGTCGAAGGCCGCACAAGGCCTGGGCCTGGGCACGAAACTGCTGACCCTGTCGCTGGACTGGATGGAGGCCCATAACCAGGGGCCGCTTTGGATCGGCGTCTGGAGCGGAAATGAAAAGGCCCAGCGTCTGTACGCCGCCTATGGGTTCGAGAAGGCGGGCGAATACGAATACCCGGTCGGCGCCTGGCGCGACCACGAGTTCATCTTGCGACGCGGATAGACTATGGTGCGGGCATGACCCGCGCCGAACTGCTGGAAAAGCTGCGTGAGCTGAAGCCCTGGCTCGAGGAGCAGGGCATCGTGAACCTGCGCCTGTTCGGCAGCTACGCCCGCGACGAGGCGGGACCCGACAGCGACGTGGACCTGCTGGTGGATACTTCCAGGCCCATGGGCATCGAGTTTCTGACCACGGAACGCCTGCTGGCGGAAAGACTGGAGACGCCGGTCGAGTTCTGTTCCTGGGAAGTCATGCGGCCCTATGTCAGAACGAAGGTCGAGAAAGACCTGATCCTTGTCTGACGAAGCCGACGCGAACCTGATCGCGGAAATCCTGGACGCCGCCGGTCGTGTAAATTTCTACATCGCGTCTGAAGGCCGGGAGGGCTTCATGCGTCAGACGCTGGTTTATGACGCCGTCTGCATGAACCTGTTGCGGACGGGAGAATGCGCACGCTTCCTGAGCGACGGCATAAAGACGCGCCTCCCAGACATTCCGTGGCCCGACATCGTCAATCTGCGGAATCGTGTGGCGCACAGTTATGAGACGCTGAAGCCGGACGTTCTATGGCTGATCGCCAGCGTAAGCTTGCCAGAACTGGACCCGGCGCTTCGCAGCCTGAGCGACATCTGATGCTCCTGCCCTTCTTCACCGCCCTGCGCGACGCCAAGGTTCCGGTGTCGATGAAGGAATGGCTCCATCTGATGGAGGCCATGGATCGCGATCTGGCGGGGCGCGAGATCGAGGCCTTCTATCACCTGTCGCGCGCGGTGCTGGTCAAGGACGAGAAACACTATGACCGGTTCGACCAGGTGTTCGGGACCGTGTTCAAGGGCGTGGAATCGGTCGGCGCGGGCGAGGATCTGACCACCGACATCCCCGAGGACTGGCTGCGGCTGCTGAACGCGAAATACCTGACCGACGAGGAGAAGGCGCAGATCGAGGCGCTGGGTGGGTTCGACAAGCTGATGGAGACGCTGAAACAGCGGCTGGAGGAGCAGAAGGAACGCCATTCCGGCGGCTCGAAATGGATCGGCACAGGCGGGACCAGCCCCTTTGGTCACGGCGGCTATAATCCTGAGGGGGTGCGGATCGGCGGGCCGGGCAAGCATGGCCGGGCGGTCAAGGTGTGGGAGAAGCGCGAATTCCGGAACCTTGACGACACGGTCGAACTGGGCACCCGCAACATCAAGGTGGCCTTGCGCCGCCTGCGCCGGTTCGCGCGCGAGGGTGCGGCGGAAGAACTGGACATCGACGGCACCATCGACGGCACGGCACGCCAGGGCTGGCTGGACATCCAGATGCGGCCCGAGCGGCGCAACACGATCAAGGTCCTGCTGTTCCTCGACATCGGCGGCTCGATGGACGGCCACATAAAGATGGTCGAGGAACTGTTCTCGGCGGCCAAGACCGAGTTCAAGAACCTGGAGTTCTTCTACTTCCACAACTGCCTCTACGAAGGCGTCTGGAAGGACAACCGGCGGCGTCACACCGAGCGGATTGCGACCTGGGACCTGCTGAACAAATATCCTGGGGACTGGCGGGCCATCTTTGTCGGCGACGCGACCATGTCGCCCTATGAGATCACCATGCCGGGCGGCTCGGTCGAGCACTGGAACGAGGAGGCCGGCGCGGTCTGGATGAAACGCGCCCGTCAACAGTGGGAAAAGTCGATCTGGCTGAACCCGGTGCAGGAACGATACTGGAGCTACACCGCCTCGGTCGGCCTGCTGCGCGAGGTGATGGACGAGCGGATGTTCCCCCTGACGCTGGAAGGCCTCGACAAGGCGATGCGGGCGCTGACAAGGTAGATTTCGCGTTCGAAGCGAACGCGCCCCATTACGAAGGGCCTGACCGATGATCGCCGCCGCCTTCGCCCTGCTGTTGCTGCAACAGACCGCCCCCTCCGTCGTGTGGGAAGCGCCCGCCGCCGAGACCGCTGCGGAGACGCCGGTCGCGGCGCCCCGACATACGGTGCCGGAATGGGGCCTGGCGGATCCCTTCGGCTATGAGCGGGCGCGCTGCAGCCCCCAACTGCGCGGCGCCAGGACGCTGGAGGACTGTCAGGCCGAGGTGCGTGGACAACTCGCCTTGGCCCTGGGTGAGGATTTGCCGGATGCGTTGCGACCCGTCGGCATGGCGGGCGATTGCCAGATGACGCAGGCGACGGAGCGCGGATCGCCCTATGGCCTGCAATGCGGGCCGCAGTCGCGGACGCCCGCTGCGTCGTCCACCCCGCAGGAAATGGATTGTCGCCCCCGTCCCGTCGAAGGCGGTTTCAGCTCCGAGTGCCGGCCGGTCGATGAGGCCAAAAACAAGGGTCTGTCGCTACGTCTTTGGGGCGGCAAGGACGACTGAAAACAGGGTCCGCCCAAACCGAAACGCCGCCCGCTTTCGCGGACGGCGTTCGGGCGGTGACGGATCGGGGTAAGGCTTACTTGTCGTCTTTCAAGCTGTCCTTCACGCCGCCGACGGCGTTCTGGACCTTGCCCTCGACCTGATCGGCCTTGCCTTCGGCCTGCAGCTTGGAATCGCCGGTCAGCTTGCCCGCGCCTTCCTTGATCTTGCCGCCCATGTTCTTGGCGGAGCCTTCGATACGGTCTTGATCAGCCATGAGAATTCTCCTTTTCGAGCGGCGCTGTCATAGCGCCGCGACGTGCAGGAAGAACGGGATGGCCGCGAGGCTTGTTCCGTAAGGCTCAGCTTGCGCGACGCAGCCAGACCGCCACCGCCCAGGCGTGAGCGTCGTGCCGCAGGCGCGACAGGGCGACGGTCGGGTCCAGCCAGACCAGAGTGTGATCGTCCTCGCATTTGGCGTCAGGATTTTCGCCCGTGACCACGCCGGTCCAGAAACCGCCGATGTTGCACAGCGGCTCGCCATTGCTTTTCAGGTGATACTGGCCCGCCTCGGCGATGCGGTTCAGCGGCTTGACGTCCAGGCCGGTCTCCTCGACGAATTCTCGCACCAGGGCCTGAACCTCGCTCTCGTCCCCGTCCACGGCCCCGCCGGGCAGGTCGAAATAGGCTCCGGTCGTCCGCTCGACCCGCACGCAGGCGATCAGGCCGTCGCGTTCGACGACGCCGAACGCCGTCGCCCGGTGGCGGTAGTCGATTGCAGGATTGCGAACGCCGAACTGAAGCATGACTAAACTGACCCTAGAGGTCGAAGGCCAGCCGGGCGCGCACGCCCTTGTGGGCGGCGTCGAACTCGACGGCCGAACGCAGTCCCGAGGCCATGGCCGAGATGATCTTGCCGCCCAGGCCCGTGCCCTTGGGCGCGCCGTCGCCCAGGCCCGGACCGTCGTCCTCGACCGTCAATATGGCGCGATGTTCGCCCTCGGGCTGCAGCTTGATGCGGATTTCGCCGCCCTGGCCCGGCAGATAGGCGTATTTCACGGCGTTGGTGACCAGTTCGGCGACGACGACGCCCAGGGACACGGCCTGATCCGTCGTCACCCACATCGGCGCGGCGTCCACGACCAGGCGCGGCGAGCCTTCGCCCGGACCGACGGACTTGGACAGTTCGTGCATCAGGCCTTCGAGATATTCGTCCATGGCCACCCGGCTCATGTCGCCCGAGGTGTAGAGGCGGCGATGGACGTGGGCCACGGCCTCGATCCGCGCCTGGCATTCCCGCAAGGCCTCGCGCGCGCCCTCGTCGGTGATCTGGCGCATCTGCAGGGACATGAAGCTGGACACCAGTTGCAGCGAATTGCCGACCCGGTGATTGACCTCGCGCAACATGGCCTCGGCACGGTCACGGGCCAGACGGACTTCCTCCTGCGCGATGTCGTTCTCACGCTGCAGCCGGCGACGCAGAACGGCGTCTTCCAGGGCCGACCGCAACAGGGAGGTGAAGTCTTCCGACACGTCCTTGATGACATAATCCGCAGCGCCCGCACGCAGGGCGGCCACAGCGATCCGGCCCTCCTGGGCGCCGGTCACGTAAACGACCGGAGGCGGCGCGTTCAGGGTCAGGATGTCCGGCAGAACGTCCAGCCCGTCGCGACTGGGCATATAGTGGTCCAGGGCGCAGACGTCGTATTCATGGGCCGCAAGCAGCGCCAGCCCGGCGTCACCATCGGGCGCGCAGGTGACGGCGAAGCCGTGGCGGCTCAACTCCTTCTCGACCAGCCGCGACAGCCCGCGGTCATCGTCGATATAGAGCAGTCGAATGGCGCCGGAGATTGCGATCACTCGATCTCCGGGGCCTGCATCACCGACAGGAACAGACCCAGTTGGCGGATCGCGCCGGCGAAGGATTCATAATCGACCGGCTTGGTGATGTAGACGTTGCAGCCCAGATCGTAGCAGCGCTGGATTTCGACCTTATCGTCCGTGGTCGTCAGAACCACGACGGGCGCGCGCTTCAGCCGGTCGTCGGATTTCACCTTCTCCAGAATGTCGGTACCCGACATATCCGGCAGGTTCAGGTCCAGCAGGATCAGCAGCGGGCCGTTGGCCAGGATTTCCGCACTGAACAGATAGTCGAGCGCCGCGCCGCCTTCGTCGAAATGCTTGATCTCGTTGCTAATATTCGCACGGCGAATATTCTTCTCGATCAGTTTGGCATGACCGTGGTCGTCTTCGACCATGATGATTTTGACGGGTTGCGTCACAGCACGCCTCCGGGTTCCGACAGGATCAGTCGTTTGGGGAATTTCAGAAGGAAAGTCGAGCCCTTGCCAAGCTCGGACTCCAGATCGATGACCCCGCCGATCCTGCGCACGCTGTTGCGCACGAAGGCCAGGCCCAGCCCCTCCCCGGCGCGGTCCTGCTTGCCCGAACGACGGAACAGTTCGAAGATTCGTTCATGGTCCCTGGGCGCGACGCCGCGTCCATTGTCGGCGACCCGATAGACGATCCAGCCGCCGGGGACCTCTTCCCCCGAGACGACGATCTCGCCCGGCCGGCCGGCGTCCAGATATTTGACGGCGTTGTCGATCAGATTGCCCAGGATCTGTTCCATCGACAGACGGTCGCTCTCGATCGGCGGCAGGCTTTCGACGACGATCCGTGCGCCGGAGGCCTCGGTCTGATGGTGGACGCTGTCGGCGATGTTCTGGGCCATGGCGGTCATGTCCAGCGGCTCCGGCGCCAGATTGCGCCGCCCCTCGCGCGACAGTTTCAGGATGGCGTTGATCAGCCGGTCCATCTTTTCCGTGGAGGCCCGGATGAAGCCGAGGGCCTCCGGCATGTCCTCGCGCACGGCCGTGACGACGTCGGCGCTGACAGGGCCTTCGGCCTCCGCCTCGCGGATCGCCGCATCGATCACCTTGCCCGCCTGCTCCAGTTCGGAGGTGTAACCCATGACATTGACCAGGGGCGCGCGCAGATCGTGGCTGACGATATAGGCGAACCGCTGGATCTCGTCGTTGGCGCGGGTCAGGGCGGCGGTGCGGTCGCGGACCGTGTCCTCCAGGCCGGCGTTCACCGCATCCAGTTCCTCGCGCGCCCTCTGGATCTCGCCGACGTAGCGACGCACCATCCAGGCCGACAGCAGGGCCAGAATCAGCACCAGAAGGCCGGTCATGGCGTTCATCAACACCGTGACGAAGGCGGATCGCTCGGAGGCATGGGTGCGGTCGGCGATGCGGGCGGACTTGAGGGCGTCGAAGTCGTCGATGGCCACGCGCAGCTCGTCCATGTAGCGCTTGCCTTCGCCGGAGCGCACGGACTGGATCGCCTGCCCTATGCGACCCGCGCGCGCCAGGGCCAGCGTGCCCTCCATTTCTTGAAGCTTGGCGTCCGCCAGGCGTCGTATGCGCGCCACCGGCTCCTCCAGGACAGGGTCGCCGACCACGCCTTGCTCCAGAAAGCTCAGGGCAGGCTCCCGCTCCGCCCTTGCGGCCTCGAAGGGCTGCAGGAAGTCGCTCCGTCCGGTCAGCAGAAAGCCGCGCTGCGCCGTCTCGGCGTCCAGCATAGAGATCAGGACGGTGCGCGACGCCCGCCGCATCTGCTGTGCATGTTCGATCGTGTCGTTCACCGTCGCGGTGCGCCGGATCATGACGAAGGTCGAGATATTCACCGTAAGCAGCAGGACGAAGGCCAGGATCAGCAAACCCGAGACGGATCGCACAAGCGACGGCGTCCGCAGGAAGGTGCTGAAACGCGACCAGTTCTGGCTTTGTCGAGGTGTCATGCCACGAGCATTAGCGGCGCCGGGGCGTGCGTCAAACGCCTGTTGCACGAAACCTGCGGGATTTTCGCGGCTTGTGGTTAATATGGCCCGGCATGACCTTGCGGGGGCGGGGCTTAATCGGGGACGGGACGATGATCGGGTGGTGGTGGATTTTGCCGACGGCGGTGGCGCTGATCGGGCTGGTTCTGTTGATCCGGGGCTTGCGGGCTCTGTTCGGCGGCAAGCCTCTGAGCGGGGGCCTGGGCGCAGTCTTCGGCGGGGCCATTCTCTGGGCCGCCTGCCTGGTCGCCCTGTTCGGCATGAATATTCAGACCTACGCCCGCCTCACCTACGAGCGTCCGGTCGCAACCCTGACCCTGCGCCAGATCGGGCCGCAGTATTACGAGATCAACCTCGTCCAGCCCCCGCGCGAGGGCCAGGCCGCCGCTGCGGGCGCCCTGTATCCGGTTCACGGCGACGACTGGCGGATCGAGGCCCAGGTCCTGAAGTGGAAGCCTTGGGCCAATGTTCTGGGGCTGGATGCGCAATACCGGCTGGACCGGCTGTCCGGCCGGTATCGAGCCATCGAACAGGAGTTGCACGGCGAACGCAGCGCCTATGACCTGGCGGCGGCCGAGGCCAACGCCCGCAACGGCGCCGTCCCCTTCAAGGTCGAGGCCTGGGACGCCATCCGCCGCTACCGGCGCTATGTTGATGCTGCGGACACCCTGTACGGCTCGGCCGCCTACATGCCGATGGCCGACGGCGCCCGTTACGAGGTCTGGATCACCCAGTCGGGTCTGGTCGCCCGCCCCGTCAACGACGTCGCACGCAACGCCTCGGCCGGCGGCTGGACGGTGGCGAACTAGGCCGCGATTCCGTCCGGTCTAAACCTGCCCCAGGGTGCGCAGCTTGGCGCGCGGGTGGATCTCGTTCTGACTCATCACCACCGTCTGCCCGCGGAAGCGCTCGATGATCGAGCGGACATAGGGGCGGGTCTGGGGCCCGGTCAGCAGGACGGGATTTTCGCCTGACATGGCGATCCGTTCGAAGGTCTCGCGCACGGATCGGATGAAGTCCTGAAGCCGTGACGGCGCCATGGCCAGTTGCTTGTCCTCGCCGCCGCCGACCAGGCTCTCGGCGAAGGCGCTCTCCCACTCCGGCGACAGGGTGACGATGGGCAGGGCGCCGTCGCCGCCCTGGTGCTGCCAGCACAGCTGGCGAGCCAGGCGGGCGCGGACGTGTTCGACCAGGGTGGTGACGCTCGTGCTGTGGGGCGCCGCCTCGGCCAGGCCCTCCAGGATCGCCGGCAGGTCGCGGATCGAGACCTTTTCGCGCAGCAGGGCCTGCAGCACGCGCTGCAGGGTGGTGACGGTGACGACGCTGGGGATCAGTTCCTCGACCAGCTTCTTCTCCTCGACCCCCAGTTCCTTCAGCAGCTTCTGCACCTCGCTGTAGGACAGCAGGTCGGCCATGTTTTCCTTCAGGATCTCCGTCAGGTGGGTCGTCAGCACCGTCGAGGGATCGACCAGGGTGTAGCCGTGGAAGGTGGCTTCCTCGCGCAGGTTCTCGTTGATCCAGGTGGCCGGCAGGCCGAAGGCGGGTTCGCGCATGTGTTCGCCCGGCAGTTCCACCTGGCGGCCGGCGGGGTCCATCGCCATCAGATGGCCCAGACGCACTTCGCCTGCGCCGGCGTCCATCTCCTTGATGCGGATGGCGTAGCCCTGGGTCGGCAGGCGCATATTGTCGAGGATGCGCACCTGCGGGATGACGAAGCCGTATTCCTGGGCCAGCGACCGGCGCAGGGCCTTGATCTGGTCGGTCAGGCGACGCCCCTCCAGATCATTGATCAGGCTGAGCAACGAATAGCCCAGCTCGATCTTCACCTCGTCGATGGTCAGGATGCTGGAGATCGGCTCTTCGACCTCCTCCTTGGGCTTGGCCGCTGCGGCGGCGATCTCGGCCTCCGTCGGCTGCGGCTTCAGCCGGCTGCGTCCCAGTTTCCAGGCCATGAAGCCCGAACCGATGGCCAGGGCGGCGAAGGGGATCAGCGGCATGCCGGGAATCAGGCCGATCAGGCCGGCGGCGCCGGACACAACGCCCAGCGACACCGGGTTGGTGGCCAGCTGGGTCACCATGGCCTTGTCCGCCGTCCCCTCGACGCCCGCCTTGGACACCAGGAAGCCGGCGGCGATCGAGATGATGATAGCCGGCACCTGCGTCACCAGACCGTCGCCGATGGTCAGTTGCACATAGGTGTTGGCGGCCTCCATCGCCGGCATGCCGTGCGTCAGTGTTCCGATCAGGACGCCGCCGATGGCGTTGATGAAGGTGATGATCAGACCGGCCACGGCGTCGCCGCGCACGAACTTGGACGCGCCGTCCATGGCGCCGAAGAAGGTCGATTCCTGCTCCAGCTCCTTGCGGCGCAGCTTAGCCTGATCCTCGGTGATCAGGCCCGACGACAGATCGGCGTCGATCGCCATCTGCTTGCCCGGCATGGAGTCCAGGGTGAAGCGGGCCGAGACCTCGGCGATCCGGGTCGAACCCTTGGTGATGACGACGAAGTTCACCACCAGGATAATGGCGAAGATGATCACCCCGATGATGAAATTGCCGCCCATCATCAGCTGGCCGAAGGCGTTGATGACCTGACCCGCCGCGTCGTGGCCTTCCTGGCCGTGGGTCAGGATCAGGCGCGTCGAAGCCAGGTTCAGGCCCAGGCGGAACAGGGTCGAGACCAGCAGCACGGTCGGGAAGATGGCGAAGTCCAGCGGCCGCTTCATCATCACGGCCGTCATCAGGATCAGCACGCTGGACACCAGCGAGATCGCAAGCAGCAGGTCCAGAAGCATCTTCGGGACCGGCAGGATCAGCAGCATGATCACGCCGATCACGCCGACGGCCATCAGCACTTCGCCGCGGTTGACCCAGCCCAGGACGTCGCGCCCGGTGGGGCGCGCCATGCCGTCCTTCATCATCATGGGCGTATCAGTCACGGCCCAGCGCCTTCAGGGCGCGGCGGGTCGCCTCGGCGATCACGGCGTCGCGCTGATCGTCGGTCGCCTCGGTCGCGCCGGTGAAATAGGCGGCGACGATGACCGGCGAACCGCTCAGCGGCGTCAGCATGGCGATGTCGTTGGCCGTGCCGTTGGCGCCGGTCCCGGTCTTGTGGGCCACGGTCCAGCCTTCGGGCGCAGCGGCCTTGATCCGGTTCGGGCCGGTTGGCGAGGCCGTCAGCCAGCCGTGCAGCAGGGCGTCGTTCTCCGGCGTCAGCCGCTCGCTGAAGGCCATCTCGCGGATATTGGCCAGCGTCTGCTCGGGCAGGCAGGTGTCGCGCGGGTCGTTGGGCAGGGCGGTGTTCAGGTCCGGCTCCAGGCGCGAAATCACGGTGGTGGTGTCGCCGAACGTCGGCCACCACGAACGCCATACGGCGATTCCGCCCATTTCGCGGATCAGGATGTTGGCGGCCGGATTGTCGCTGACCTCCACCGTCGCCTGCATCAGTTCACGGATCGTCAGCGTGCGGCCCACGGCCTTTTCGGTCACAGGCGCATGGGGGACGATATCGGCGCGGGTGACGGCGACGGCGCGATCCAGGCTCTCCTCGTCGCGCTGCACCCGTTCCAGGGTGGCGGCGGCCAGAAAGGCCTTGAACGTCGAGCAGAAGGCGAACCGCTCCTGGCCGCGCCACAGCACGCGTCGGCCGCTGGCGACGTCCAGGGCCGCGACGCCGAGCCGGCCGCCGTAACGCGCTTCAAGATCGCTCAGGAAGAAGTCCGGCGCCTTTTCGGCCGGGATCTCGTCCTGTGTGCGCGGCGTGCAGGCGGCAAGGCCCAGCGCACCGGCGCCGGCGATCAGCTTTCGTCTGTCCACACCGCGCCCCATGCTCAGGCTGCGTAGCCCGAGGCGGAGACGCCCGACTGGGGCGCCGGGATGGTCGTGCCCTCGTCGGCGTATTCGTTCAGCTTGTTGCGCAGGGTGCGGATCGAGATGCCCAGGATGTTGGCCGCATGGGTCCGGTTGCCCAGGCAGTGGGTCAGGGTGTCCAGGATCAGGGTCTTTTCCATCGCCGCCACCGTCTGACCGACGAAGCTGCGCGTCACCGCATCGGCCGCCTGGGCCGCCCGCGCCGCGACGCCGCCGCCGTAGGGGTTTTCCTGCCCCGTCGAGGCCGCGCCCATCATGCCCGAAGCCGGGGTCAGGGGCTGACCGTCCGGCAGGCGGATGGCGTCGACGTCGATCTCCGGCCCGGTCGCCAGCAGCACCGCCCGATGCATGGCGTTTTCCAGCTCACGGACGTTGCCGGGCCAGCGGTGGGCGCTGATGGCTTGGCGTGCGCGCGCCGAGATCGGCCGAACCGGCACGCCGTTGGCGGCGGCGTATTTCTTGATGAAATGCTCGGCCAGAACCCCGATGTCGCCCGGCCGCTCGCGCAGGGCCGGCAGGCGCAGATTGACGACGTTCAGCCGGTACAGCAGGTCTTCGCGGAACGTGCCTTCCGACACGGCGCGGGCCAGGTCGCGGTTGGACGTGGCGATGATGCGGATATTGACCGACACAGGCTTGGAGCCGCCGACGCGGTCGATGACCCGTTCCTGGATCGCGCGCAGCAGCTTTGCCTGCAGCCGGGCGTCCATTTCGCTGATTTCGTCCAGCAGCAGGGTGCCGCCGTCGGCCTCTTCGAACTTGCCGATCCGGCGCGCGACGGCGCCGGTGAAGGCGCCCTTCTCGTGCCCGAACAGTTCGGATTCCAGCAGATTGTCGGGAATGGCGGCGCAGTTGACGCTGATGAAGGGGCGTTCCGACCGGCGCGAATTGTCATGCATGTAGCGCGCCATCACCTCCTTGCCGACGCCGCTTTCGCCGGTGATCAGGATCGAGGCTTCCGAGCGCGCCACCTGGTCGGCCAGTTGCAGCACCGCCTTCATCGACGGGTCGGCCGAGATCATCGGCTTCTCGTCGTCGGCGACAGCGGCCAGGACGGCGGCGATCAGTTCCGCGTCGGGCGGCAGGGGGATGAACTCCTTGGCCCCGGCCTTGATCGCCGCCGCGGCCTCACGCGCATCGGCGTCGACGCCGAAGGCCACCACCGGCACCGTGATCCGCTCGGCCTCGTTCGCGGCGATCAGGGCCGCGATGTCGAGCTGGTAATCGACCATCAGCAGGTCGGCGCCCTGCCCTCGTCGCAACTGCTCCGTCGCCTGGTCCGCGCGCTCGACGTGGCTGACCTTGGCGCCGTGCGCCATGGCCATCTTCACCGCCGAAGCGAGCTGTCCGCTCAGTCTGCCTACCACCAGAAGACGCATTGTTCTTCTCCTCTAAACTTTCATCCGGGTCGCCGTCGTTCAGCCGCGCAGAGCCTGCGCGGCGTCGCTTCAGCCCCCCGAGTCCTCGGTCTTGATGATTTCCGTCATGGTCACGCCCAGCCGGTCGTCGACGACGACGACCTCGCCGCGCGCGATCAGACGGTTGTTGACGAAGATGTCGATGGCCTCGCCGACCTTGCGGTCCAGCTCCAGCACAGACCCCTTGTTCAGTTTCAGCAGCTGGGCCACCGACATGTGCGACTTGCCCAGCACGGCCGAGATGTTCACCGGCACCTCGAAGACCGTGGCCAGGTCGGCGGCGGTCTTGTCGCCATGATCATCGACCACGGCCAGGGCGGTGGAGTCCGGGAACTCCTCGAGCGAAAGATCGTCGGAGGCCATCAGAAATCACTCCGGTCAGTATTGATAGGGGGTTCGGCGTGCCCGGCCTCGGCGGCCAGGGCGGCGGTCAGAGCTTCGGCCACGCGTTGGGCCGAGCCTTCCGGATCGTGGTCGGCGCGACCATCGGCCCATTCCAGCTGGAAGGCCGCAAAACCCATGCCCGGCTCGTCCCGGAAGGCGACGACGCCGGTGAAACCGCTGTCGGCGCAGGCCCGCTCGATCTGGGCGCGGCCCTCGTCGTCCAGACCGGCTGCACGCACGACCAGACGCGGCGAAGCGTCGATCTCCTGGGCCAGCGCCTCAAGGGCGGCGCGCAAGGGGGCCTGGGGGAAACGCTCCAGCGCCGCGCCGCCGATGGCCCGGGCGGCCGCCAGGGCCAGGTCGGCCGACTGTTCACGATGCGTCTGGGCCACGTTCCTCAGCGAGGGCAAGGCCGCAGCCACGCCCTGGGCGATATTGGTCAGAGCCATGGCCCGGATGTTCTCGATCTCGTTCAGCGCCTGCTGGCGCGCCTCCAGCTGCGCATGGGCGACCAGGGCGTCCACCTCGGCCGGCAGATAGCTGCGCTTGGTCGGCTTCCAGGCGCTTTCGCGCACCACCGAACCGTCGGCGTCGAACTCGGTATCGAAGGCGAAGGGAGTGCTCATGTCAGTAGATCAACTCGTCGTCGGTGCCCTGGCCGGCCAGCATGATCTCGCCGCGGGCGGCCAGATCCTTGGCCACCTGCACCATGGCCATCTGAGCGGTGTCGACGTCCTTCAGCCGGACCGGCCCCATGGATTCCATGTCCTCGCGCATGATCTTGGAGGCGCGTTCGGACATGTTGGAGAAGAACATCTCGCGCAGGGGCTCCGACGCGCCCTTCAGGGCCAGGCCCAGGGAGTCCTTGTCCACCGCCCGCAGCAGCGTCTGCACGCCGCCGGGGTCCAGCTTGGACAGATCCTCGAACACGAACATCAGGGCGCGGATCCGTTCGGCGGATTCGCGGCTGCGCTCTTCCAGAGCGCCGATGAAGCGCGCCTCGGTCTGGCGATCGAAACTGTTGAAGATGTCGGCCATCATCTCGTGGCTGTCGCGCTTGGAGGTGCGCGCCAGGTTCGACATGAATTCGGTCCGCAGCGTCGCCTCGATCTTGTCCAGGATCTCGCGCTGGACCGGCTCCATCCGCAGCATCCGCTGCACGCATTCCAGGGCGAAATCTTCCGGCAGTGCGGTCAGCACGCGGGCGGCGTGGTCCGAACGCACCTTGGACAGGATGACGGCGACGGTCTGCGGGTATTCGTTCTTCAGATAGTTGGCGAGAACCGCCTCGTTCACATTGCCCAGCTTGTCCCACATGGTCCGGCCGGCCGGACCTCGGATCTCCTCCATCAGGCCATCGACGCGGTCCTTGGGCAGGAAGGCGGCCAGCAGCCTCTGGGTCTGTTCATAACTGCCCATGACCGAGCCCGAGCCGGCCAGGCCCGAGACGAATTCGATCATCAGGGCCTCGACCGCCTCGGCGGTGACATTGCCCAGGGTGGCCATGGCCTGGGAGATCTCCTTGACCTCCTCGTCGTCCAGCCGTTCCCACAGGGCGGTGTGCTCCTCGCCCAGAGCCAGCAGGATGACGGCCGCCTTTTCAGGCCCCGTCAGCTTGTTGGGATCGTCGATCGACAGCTTCTTGGTCACGAGCTTGGCCATCAGCCTTCGGCCACCCAGTTGCGCAGGATCCCGGCGGCCTCATCCGGGTGCGCCTGGACGAAATCCGCGACCTTCTTGACCGAAGACGCCTTCACCTGACCCTCGATACGGGCGATGTCGATCTTCTGATCCATCTCGTTCGGGGCCGGCAATTGCACCAGCTGGGGCTGACCGTCGGCGCCGATGACGGTCGTCGTCACCGTGGCCACGGGCAGGCCGGCGGGGGCTGCGGCCACAGCCCCAGGCGCCGCGCCGCCCGCCGTCTTCAGAAGCGGACGCAGCACGAAGAAGATCAGCAGCAACGCCACGACGGCCAGGATGCCCAGTTCGATCAGACGCATCACGTCGGTGCGGGAGAAGTCCAGCAGCGACGACTTGCCTTCCAGACCGCCGGCGATGCCGGTGTCGTGGTTGAAGCGGACGTTGATCACCTCGATCTTGTCGCCCCGCGCCTCGTCGATGCCTGCGGCGGCGGCGACCAGGGACTTGATCTGGGCGATCTCCTCGGCGGTCCTCGGCGCATAGGTCGGCTCGCCCTTGCCGTCTGCGGCCGGGGTCCACTTGCCGTCGACGGCGACGGCGACGGCGAGTTTCTTGACCTCGCCCGGCTCCTTGGTCGTCGTGGTCGTGGTGTTCGAGATCTCGTAATTTGTCGTCTCGGCGTTTTCCGCACTGGTCGCGCCGGCCGGCGTGGTGGCAGGCGGCGCGCCGCCGGGGATGTTGTTGGCGGCCGTCACGCCGCCGTCGTTCTGGCCCGTGGTGTCCGAGGATTGCGAGCCGTTGGCGGTGGTCGAGCGCACGACCTGACCGTCGGGATCGAACTTCTGCTCCTGGGTGGTGGAACGGCTCTGATCGATGTCGGCCGTGACCTGGACGCGCGCAGCGCCGATGCCGACCACGCCTTCGACGATATCCTTGATCCGCGACTGCAGCTGGGCCTCGGTATTGCCCTTGGTCTCGGCGGCGGAGGCGGACGAGAAGGTTCCGTCATCGGACCCGGCCGCCAGGGTGCGGTTGTTTTGATCGGCGACGGTGACGCGGTCAGGCTTCAGGTTCGGCACGGACGAGGCCACCAGGTTGCGGATCGCCCGCACCTGGTCAGGCGTCAGATCCCGACCGCCCAGCCCGACCAGAACGGCCGCTGTGGGATCTCCGGCCGCAGCGGTGAACATCTCGCGACGCGGCATGGTGATGTGGACGCGAGCGGCGGTGATGCCGCGCATGGACATGATGGTGCGCGACAGTTCGCCCTGCAGGGCGCGCTGCTCGTTCAGCTGTTGCTGGAACTCCGTCTGGCCCAGCACCGACTGGTTGTCGAAGATTTCGTAGCCGACCGACCCAGAGGTCACGAGGCCCTTTCCTGCAATCAGCATCCGCGCGGTGCCGACGTCGTCCCGGTTCACCATCACGGTCGAACCGTCGCCCTTGGAGGTGTATTTGATGCCGGCCTGTTGCAGGGCCGTGGTGATCTCGCCGGCCTCGCGCAGATCCAGATTGGAATACAGCAGGGCGTCCGGCGCCTGACCCATGCGCAGCATGACGGCCACCAGCACGGCGGTCACGCCTGCGGCGACGCCGAGGACTGCCGCCAGACGGCCGATCCCGAACTTCTGCAACGCCGCTGTAAAGCCGCCCACGCGTTCCCGCCCCAAACTCGCGGGAGACACTGACGCCCCGCTAGGCAGAAAATGCCGCCTGGATGGTAAACGTCACGTTAAGAGACGTTTACGGGGTCACCGCCGGCTCGCCGCTCGGCCATCGGGAGCGGCCGGCTTCTCCAGCTCCGGCAGCACCGCGGGCGCGCCCGACGGCAACGCCGCGTCGGGATTCCTGAGCCAGGCGGCGACGTCGCGGTAAACGATCTCGGCGTCCAGATCGCGGTTCAGCAGATGCCAGCCGTTCGGATACCAGGCCGTCTTCAGGGCGCCGCCGTCAGCCAGCGCCCGCTCCAGGGCCAGACGCATCGGCCCCCGCTTCACGATCTCGTCGTGCGCGCCATACATCAGCACGGCGTCGCCCCGGATGCGGCCCAGGCTGCGCGACGCCGTCTCCATCAGATCGACCAGGCCGTAGACCGTGTCGAACCGGGTCGCGAGAATGTTCATCGGATCACGCCCGTTGCGGATCAGCTCCAGCGTATTGCTGGAGGCGTGGATGTCGCGGGTGATGAACTCGGGCGGCTCCAGCGCCACATCGCCGAGCGCGCGCGCCGCGATGTTCAGGGCCACGCTGTTCAGCGGCCCTTGGGTCGACCACCCCCAGACCCCCGGCGCCAGCAGCACCAGCCGGTCGGCGTCCGGCGGATTGTCTGAACCGAAGGCGGCCGCCGCCACCGATCCGCCCATGCTCTCGCCCACCACGGCGATGACGGCGTCGGGATAGCGGGCGCGGGCCAGGGCCGTGACCTCGCGCAGGTCGTCGGTCATCCGCTGCTGTCCAGCCCACACGCCCCGTCCCGGCGCCGCGCCGAAGCCGCGTTGGTCATAGGCCCAGGTCTCGATCCCCTGCTCGGCCCACCACGGCCCCGCCAGACGGAAGCTGGCGTCGTGGTCGTTCATGCCGTGCAGGGCCACGATCACCGCCCAGGGCGCCCGATCGGTCGGCCCCCAGCGCAGATAGGGCAGCCGCGCCCCGTCCGACATGACCAGGGCGCGATCCTCGACGTGAGCGCCGGCGAAGTCCGGCGGCGGCGTCAGCGGCGGCTGGATGTGGGGCGCGGCGCAGGCGGACGCTCCCAAGGTCAGAGCGATGGCGGCGGCGGGGAAGGCGGCTTTCATGCGCGCATCCTTGCGGGGGGCGTCAAAATCGAACGCACCCGTTCCCGCAGATAGGGGGCCACCTCGTCCTCGAACCAGGGGTTCTTCCTCAGCCAGGCCGTGTTGCGCCAGGATGGATGCGGCAGGGCCAGAATGTCCGGCGCATAGTCCCGCCAGGCCCGTACGGTCTCCGTCATGTTCCGCTTCGCCCGCTCGCTCAGCGCCCAGGCCTGGGCGTAGCCGCCGACCAGCAGGGTCAGCTCCATCTGCGGCAGGGCCTCCAACAAGGACGGCCGCCACAGGTCGGCGCACCGGCTCGGCGGCGGATGGTCGCCCCCTTTCGGGGCCGTGCCCGGATAGCAGAAGGCCTGGGCCGCCACGCCGATGCGGCGGTCGGCGTAGAAGGTGTCGTAGTCCACGCCCATCCAGTCGCGCAGCCGGTCGCCCGACGGGTCGGTGAACGGCAGGCCGCTTTCATGCACCCGCCGCCCCGGCGCCTGGCCGCAGATCAGCAGCCGCGTCTCGGAAAAGACCCGCACCACCGGGCGCGGCGTATGCGGCAGCATGCCCGCGCAGGCGCGGCAGGCGCGGATGTCGCTCAGGACTGCGTCGAGATCAGTCGTCATCATCCTCGACGACCGGCGGACGGCGGCTCAGCGCCAGGGCCGTCTCTTCCTCGGTCGGCTGGCGCAGACGCGTCACCCCTCGGAAATTGTCCGGATCGACCGGCTTGCCCTTCTTGGTGATGGTCAGCTTGCCCTGGCGCATCAGGCTCAGGGCGAGGGCGCGCACCTTGGGCAGCATGCGCTGCCACTGCTCGGGCTGTAGCTCTTTGGCCACTTCAGCCGGCTCGATGCTCTTGCCGGGCTCCAGCCCGGCGATTTTGTTCAGGATTGCGGTTTCGATCGGATCGCTCATTGCGCCTATATGCTGCACAGCGAGACCAGAAGTAAGGCCGAGTCGTCATGCCGAAGAAAATCACCGTCACCGAGGGCGAATTCGCCGGCTGGCAGACCTATGACCTCCACGACACCTTCGACGTCGTGGTGGGGCCCTTCTACGGCAAGCTCGATCCTGACGGTCACATGCGCTGCGCCTTCCGCGCCGAGCAGAAGCACATGAACGCCGGCGGGCGGATGCATGGCGGATGCCTGATGACCTTCGCCGACATCGCCATGTTCCAGATCGCCTATCAGGAGATGGAGGGCGCCTCGGGCGTCACGGTCCAGTTGGACTCCACCTTCATCGACGGCGCCTATGTCGGCGAACTGATCGAGGCGACCGGCCAGGTCACCAAGGCGGGCAAGAGCCTGATCTTCGTGCGCGGCCAGATCAACACGGGGGAGCGGCTGCTGATGACCTTCTCGGGCGTGATCCGCAAGTTCACGCCGCGCGGTTGAGCCGCACGATCAGGGCCATAAGCACGGCGAAACCGGCGGCGGGCCACAGGGCCGCCAGTCCCAGACGGCCGAAGGTCAGGGCGCCCAGCACCGCCCCGAAGCTCAGCCCTGCCCACAGGGTCAGATAGGCCTTGTAGGCGTATCGGTCTCCGCCCTTCACAGCGCCGGCCAAGGCCTGCCCCAGCTTGACCAGGGTTCCGGTCATATAGGTCAGGCTGACCCCGACCTCTCCGTTTCTCAGGAAGACCGAGTTCTCGGCGCCCATGGCCATGACCATCAGACCGACGGCGGCAGGCGTCAGCCCCGCGCCCGCCGCAGCGGCGGCCAGCGCCAGCAGCAAGGCCTCAAACATCAGCACCCGACTACGCGAGCGTACGTCCTCGCCGCCCGCGACCAGGGCGCCGGCGAAGGATCCCAGAACGAACAGGCCGAGTATGGCGGCCAGATGCGCCGCCGCCGGCCACTGTCCCTCGGCCACGCTGGCGGCGAACCGGGTGGAGTTCCCGCTCATGAAGGAGACGAAGACGCCGCCCAGATGCAGAAAGCCCAGACTGTCCACATAGCCCGCCAACCCCGCCAGCAGCAGGGCCAGCCAACGATCCGAAGGCGTCAGCAACCGCAAGGCCGTTCAGACCCCGGCCTTGGCCGCCGGTCGGTCTCGGCAGGCGTCGAACCAGCGGTGAAGGTGCTCGAACTCGGCCGGGGGGCGATAGCGAACCATCCGCGCGAAATCCAGGCCGACCACCGCGACGATGTCGGCGATGGTGAACCGGTCCAGGGCGATGAACTCCCGCTCGGCCAGATGCCGGTCCAGGGTCTTCATGAACCGCTCCGCCGACAGCCGGTTGTAGTCGGCCACCTGGGGAATCTGCACCGCCTCCAGCGCCGCCAGGGCCGGATGCGAGTGGCGCACGTTCAGCATGATCGGGTTGGACAGATAGAATTCGCACCGGCGGGTCCACATCTCGACCACCGCCTGTTCGCGCGCATCGCGACCGAACAGATTGGGTTCCGGATACAGGGCCTCCAGGTAGCGGCCGATGGCCACGGATTCCGAAATGGTCGTGCCGTCGTCCAGCTCCAGCGCCGGCAGGTGGGGCACCCCGACCTTGTCGCGATATTCCGGCTTCTTGTGATCACCCGTCAGAATGTCGATCTCGACCAGTTCGACGTCCTCGACGCCCTTCTCGGCCATGACCCAGCGGACCCGGCGCGGATTGGGCGCGCGGTGCGAGGTGTAGAGCTTCATCGGACGCCTCCGTTCTTTTGAAAAACCTACTGCCCGAACACCGCCGCTGGCAAGGCGCCGACGACGGCCGCGCTCATCAGGGTGGCCATGAAGCCGGCGAACAGGGCCTTCCAGATCAGGCTCAGCACCTCGTGCCGGCGTTCAGGCATCAGCACCGACAGACCGGTCACGGTGATGCCGACCGAGCCGATATTGGCGAAGCCGCACAGGGCGTAGGTCATCAGCATCCGCGTCCGCTCGCTCATCGCCTCGGCCGGCAGCTTGCCCAGATTGATGAAGGCCACGAACTCGGTCAGGGTCAGTTTGACGCCCAGCAGCCAGCCGCCCAGGGCCGCCTCGCGCGCCTCGATCCCGATCAGCCAGGCGAAGGGGGTGAACAGGACGCCCAGGATCCGCTCGACCGTCAGCGGCTCGCCGAAGATGATGATGCCGCCCAGCATCAGGTTGACCAGGGCCACCAGGGCCACGAAAACGATCAGCACGGCCGAGATGTTCAGCACCACCATCAGGCCGTCCGACGTGCCCTTGGAGATGGCGTCGATGGCACTGTCATACTTCAGGGCCGAGTCATAGCTGATCGACTGGATGGCCTCCTTGTCCGGCTCGGGCACGATGATCCGCGCCAGCAGCACCCCGGCCGGGGCCGAAACGATGGAGGCGACCAGGACGTGGCCGGCGGCGTTGGGCAGGGTCTGGGACAGGATGCTGGCGTAGGCGACCATGGTCGAACCGGCCACGGTCGCCAGACCCACGGTCATCATCAGGAAGATCTCGGACCGGCTCAGCTTGTCCAGATAGGCCTTGATGACGATGGGGCTCTCGATCGTGCCCAGGAAGATGTTGGCCGCCACCGCCAGGGCCGAGGCGCCGCCCAGGCCCATGGTGCGCTGGAACAGCAGGCCGAAGCCGCGGATCAACCACTTCAGGATCTTCCAGTGCCACAACAGGGCCGACAGGGCCGAGATCACCATGATCAGCGGCAGGACGTTGAAGGCGAAGGTGAACAGCGCCCCCTCGTTCTGAACCGCATAGGGCTGGTCCCCGCCGGCCAGATAGCCGAACACGAACCGCGTCCCCTGGGCCGTCGCAACCGCCAGCCCGTCGATGGCGCCCGTCACCGCCGCCAGCACCGTGCGCGACCCCGGAATGCCGAACAGCGCCAGCACCAGCCCGGCCTGAACCGCCACGGCGCCCAGGGCCAGCTTCCAGGGAAAGACACGGCGGTTCTCTGAAATCGCCCAGCACAGGGTGATGATGACGACCAGGCCGAACAGGCTCTGGAGGTTCAGAAGGCTGAACATGAAAGATGGATCCCTGACCGGCCCGCGCCGGCTTCATCCGCTTCAAGGACAAAGTGACGCGGCTGACAAGGGGCGTGCGCGTATCAGTCGATCTTCAGCACACGGTCCAGACTGATCGCACCCGGCCCGCGCGCGATCAGATAGGCCAGCGGTCCGGCCCAAAGCAGGTGGACAGGCCAGCCGCCCGGCTCGACGAAGACCTGGATCACCAGGGTCATGAACAGCAGGCCCGCCGCCGCCGGCCGCGTCGCCAGACCCAGCACGATCAGGATCGGCGCCAGATGTTCGGCATAGGTCGCCAGATGCGCCGCCAGGTCAGCGGGCAGCAGGGGCAGGCGGTATTCCTCGGCGAACAGGTAGCGCGTCGAGGGCGTGATCGTCAGCAGTCCCTCGACCTTGGTCCGCCCCGACAGGAAGAAGGGCGTGGCGATCCCGACGCGCAGCAGCAGGGCCAGACCGGCCTCGGGCACGGCGGCGGTGATGCGTCGGTGAATATTCGCGATACGGTTCATGATCGGTCCTTCGGGATCGAGGGTGAAGTGAAGACGCCGAGCGCGATGAGGCCGGCGAAGAGGGCGGACAAATCCAGACCGGGCGAGGCGGCCTGGGCCGCAGCCGCAGCGACGCCGAACGGCCGGTTGAGGCGGCAGGCGTCCAGAAAGACCCATTCCGCGCGACTCAACCGCCGCGCCTGCACCTCGGCGCCCGAGCGGTGCACCAGCAGACCTTCAGCCTCGGCCCGCCATTCAAGAGACGCGTCCGGGGACGGATAGCGATGCGCGAGCCAGAGCGAGGGCGCCGTCCACTCGAACCAGAACAGCCGGACCGATGGGTGCAGAGCCGCCGTCGCCCCCGCCAGGGCGGGTCCGAGCGCGGCGGCCTCCTGCGCCTCTAACGGCGCCGCATCCTCCGCGAGATGGGCCTGGGTCCAGGCCCGGTCCAGCCGGGCGCAGGGCGCCAGATAGGTCATGTCCCGCGCCGGCTCGAAGCGGGCCAGCCAGTCGGGAAAGCCTGCGCCGTAGTCAGCCATGACCGGCCTATCGCCCGGCTGTTCTGCGACGAAGGCGGCGGCGGCGGCGCGGAACCAGTCCTCGCCGACCATCTGCAACACGGTGGGATAATTGGCCTCCAGGGCGTCGATCCGCCCCTTGATCGTCGTGTTGCGATAGACGGCCAGAGCCCCCAGCGTCCGGTCGCCCGGCTCCAGGTGCGGCCATAAAGGCTCCAGATCGCCGGTCAGCGCCCTGTCGAAAGCAGCGTGAAACCCGGTCACGCCAAGGCCTCCACGGCGGTCATCGCTGCGGCGGCGCGCGCCTGTTCGGCCAGAAGGACCGGAAATTCGGGAATATCGCCGTCACGCTCCACCAGGGTCGGCCGAGGGCCGATGCGCGCGATCAGACGGTCATAGAGCGTCCAGACGGTCTCGGACACGGGGGCGTCGTGGCTGTCGATCAGCAGGGCCTCGCTCCAGACCGGATCGGGGCGATGGCCCGCAAGATGGATTTCGCCCACCAGCTCGCCGGGCACGGCGTCCAGCCAGGCCTCGGCGGAGAAGCCCATGTTCGAGGCGCTGACATGAACGTTGTTGACGTCGATCAGCAGGCCGCACCCGGTCCGTCGGGCGATCTCGACCAGAAACTCGACCTCGTCCCACTCATGACCGGCCAGGGCCAGATAGGCGGACGGGTTCTCGATCAGCAGCCGCCGCCCCAGGACGCGCTGCGCCTCGTCGACATGGTCGCACACCAGGTTCAGCATCTCGCGGCTGCGCGGGACAGGCAGGAGATCGGGATGATAGACGCCGACGCGCCGCGACCAGGCCAGGTGTTCGGACACCACAAAGGGCTCGAACCGGTCGATCAGGGCGCGGAAACGGGCCAGATGGTCGCGGTCCGGGCGTTCATCTCCAGCCAGGGACAGGCCGACCCCGTGCAGAGACAGCGGGCGAACGGCGCGCACCGCCTCCAGCCAGCTCAGGCGGGGGCCGCCCGCGACCATGTAGTTCTCGGGATGAACCTCGAACCACAGGCCGCGCTGGGCTCCGGCCGCCGGACAGGCCGCGGCCTCCGAATAGTGCTGGGGCTTCAGGCCCAGCCCGGCGGTCGGAGCGGCGGACATCAGCGGTTCGCGATCGGGGTCAGCGAGCCATGGCCCTTGGGCGTCTGGATCGAGGCGCAGGTGCCCTTGGCGACCAGTTTCCAGGCATTGCCCTGATAGTCGCGCACCGAGGTGCCGGCGCAGGTGGTGCCGGGCCCGGCGGCGCAGTCGTTCTGGCCGGCCTTGGCCACGCCATAGCATTTCTCCATGGCGTTTTCCTGCTGGGCCGTAGGCCGGTTCTGCGCGGCGGCGGCGTTGGCGCCCAGGGCCAGCAAGGCGCCGGCGCCGACCAGGATCTTGGCGGAGATATTCATGGGACGATTTCCTGTGTGACAGCCGTCCGGGGCGGAGCGGCCTGACAGCAGAGGTTTCGGTCCCGGCGCGGCGAAGGTTACGAGAAATATTTCGTCGTCGTCCGCCGCCGGGCGTGTAACCTTCGCCCCGTCCGGCGCGAATGGGATGCTGCGTGGTCGACAAGGAAGCCGAGCTCAAACGTCTGATGTTGCGGGGTCTCGACGGCGACCCCGTGGCCTGGCGCGCCCTGCTGACCGAAATGCGCGGCGCCCTGACCCCCTTCTTCAAACGTCGCCTGACCGGCTGCGAGGCCGATGCGGAGGATCTCGTGCAGGACTGCCTGATCGCCATTCACGCCAAGCGCGCGACCTATGACCGGTCGCTGCCCTTCACGGCCTGGGCCTATGCGATCGCGCGTTACAAGCTGATCGATCATTTCCGCCGCCAGGGCCGCCGTCACGACGTGCCGCTGGAGGAGGCGTCGGTCCTGCTGGCAGATCACACGGTCGAGGACGGCGTCGTCCGCCGGGATCTGAAGAAGGTCCTGTCCATCCTGCCGCTGCGCCAGCGCCGCCTCATCGAGGATGTCCGCGTCGGCGGATTCAGCCTGGCCGAGGCCGCCCAACGCAACGGCTTTACCGAGGGCGCGGCCAAGGTCAGCGTCCACCGCTCCATGAAGACGCTGGTCGCCAGCGTGAACCCAAATGAAGACTGAAGACCTGATCGACGCCCTGGCCGCCGGTATAGAGCCCGTGCGCCCCGCCCGACTGGACCCGGCGCTGCTGGCCTGGGCCGGCGGCGCGGCTGCGGTGGCGGTCATCTTGTTGCTAGGGGCGCGGTCCGACCTGACCCAGGCGCTGCAGGCGCCCACGCCTTGGGTGAAGGCGATCTATACGGCCGCCCTGGCCCAGACGGCGATCTGGCTGGCGACGCGGCTGGGACGGCCCGGCCTGGACCCGCGGCCGGCCCTGTTCGCCCTGCTGGCTGTGGTCGGGATCGCCGTGGCGTGGGGCGGGATCGAGATGGTTCTAACGCCGCCGGACCAACGGATGGCCGGCTGGCTGGGCCAGACCTGGGACATCTGCGGCCGCAACATCGTGCTGGTCTCGGCCTTCGCCGCGCCGCTGGTCTTCCTGTCGGCGCGACGGCTGGCGCCGACACGGCCGACGACGGCCGGTCTGGCGCTGGGCCTGGCGACGGGCGGCATCGCCGCCACCGCCTATGGTCTGCTGCACTGTGGCGAGGCGACCGCCGCCTTCGTCGCCACCTGGTATACGCTGGGGGTCGCGGCCGCCGGCCTGATCGGCGCCGCCGTCGGCCGCTTCGCCCTGCGTTGGTGACGCCGCCTCAGGCCTGGCGGCGCACCAGCCGGCCGTAGGTCTCCATCAGGTCCAGCGACAGGGCGCCCGGCGTGAAGCGATAGTCGCCCACCTCGGCCACCGGCGTCACCTCGACGGCGGTGCCGGTCAGGAAGCACTCCGAGAAGTCCGACAGTTCTTCCGGCAGGATGTCGCGCACCACGACCTCGATCCCCTTGGCCTGGGCGATCTCGATCACCGTCTGGCGGGTGATGCCGTCCAGGATGTGCTCGACCTTGGGCGTGTGCAGCACGCCGTCCTTGACGAAGAAGACGTTGGCGCCGGTGGCCTCGGCCACATAGCCGCGCCAGTCCAGCATCAGGGCGTCGGCGAAGCCGTTCCGCTCGGCTGTGTTCTTGGACATGGTGCAGATCATGT
Organism: Brevundimonas sp. GW821-FHT10A07; assembly: GCF_059415785.1. Lineage (NCBI taxonomy): Bacteria > Pseudomonadati > Pseudomonadota > Alphaproteobacteria > Caulobacterales > Caulobacteraceae > Brevundimonas > Brevundimonas sp. GW821-FHT10A07. The sequence goes on along the minus strand of NZ_JBWKNX010000003.1, from coordinate 169,176 downwards.
ACAGGCCGGCCGCCTTGGCGGTCGTCGGCGCCGTCCTCGGATCGGGGCGGCGCCACTTGGACCATTCCAGACGCAGGCCGCGCGCCTTGACCTCAGGGTCGAAATAGCTGGGCCAGTCCCAGACGGCCACCGCCAGATGGACCTTGTTGTTCAGGGCCGAAACACTGGTCTGTTCCGGGCCGAGATAGGCGACCGGGCGCACGTAGCAGTCCTGCAAGCCGTTTTTGGCGCAGGTTTCGTTACAGATGGCGTCGATTTCAGCGACGCTGTAAGGTATCTCGAAATCGAGCAGGTTCGCGGACCGCTTCAGGCGCTCCGAATGCGGCGTCAGCTTGAAGATTTCGCCGCCGTACATACGCTCACCCTCGAATACCGACGAGCCATAGTGGAGGGCATGGGTCAGAATATGCGTCTTCGTTTCCCGCCAGGGCACGAAATCGCCGTCAAACCAGATCCATCCATCACGATCGTCGAAAGGAACGAAGGCCATTGAAACACGTCTCCTGCAGAAGTCTGTCTGTTAGAGCTCCCCGAATCGCTCAGGTCAACGGCCGGGATCGGGAGAATTGCGGATGAGCATGGCCGAAACGCGCGCATATGGCCGCTCGGGTCCGATCGCCGGGCCGGGCGTGGGTCGCCATCTGCTGATCGTCGACGACGACGACCGCATCCGCGAACTGCTGAAGGAGTATCTGTCGCGCGAGGGTTACCGCGTCACCGGCGCCGCCCACGCGGCGGCGGCCAAGCGGATGATGGAGCTGATCGAGTTCGACCTGGTCGTGCTGGACGTCATGATGCCGGGCGAAAGCGGCCTGGACCTGACCTCCTGGGTTCGCGCCAAGGCCGAGACATCGAAGACGCCGGTCCTGCTGCTGACCGCGCGCGGCGATCCCGAGGATCGGATCGAGGGGCTGTCGCGGGGCGCCGACGACTATATGTCCAAGCCGTTCGAACCGCGCGAACTCGTGCTGCGGATCGAGGCCATCCTGCGCCGCACGGGCGGCAAGCCCATCGGCCCGCGCGAGATCAAGCTGGGCACGGCCGTGTTCGACATGGAACGGCTGGAGCTGATCCGCGACGGCGCGCCCCAGCGCCTGACCGAGGCCGAGGCCCAGTTGCTGAAGACCCTGGCGCTTCACGCCCACGCCCCGGTCGAACGCATGAGCCTGTCGCCCGACACGGCCGACATCACCGGCCGCGCCGTCGATGTTCAGGTCACCCGCTTGCGGCGCAAGCTGGAAGCCGACCCCAAGAACCCGCGCTATCTCCAGACCGTGCGCGGCGTCGGCTATATGCTCGCGCCCGACTGAGCCGGCGACGAACACCATGCGGCTGCTGCCCGCCTATCTGTGGCCGCGCTTTCTGAAGCGGCGCCTGCCGACCTCGCTCTGGGGGCGGTCGCTGCTGATCATCGTCCTGCCGGTGCTGGTCATGCAGGTGGTGGTGACCTGGATCTTCTTCGACGCCCACTGGCAGACCGTGACGGCGCGCCTGTCCGAGGGCCTTGCCGGCGATATCGCCTGGGCCGTCGAGAGCTATGAGGACGACCCCAGCCAACGCAATCTGGAGCGACTGGCCGATCGGGCCGAGCGGTCCATGTCCCTGTCGATCGCGCTGCAGGAGGGGCGAACCCTGCCGACGGAACAGAGGCGCGGCCCCATCGGGGTGGTGGACCGCGTGCTGGACAAGGCGCTGGCGGCCCGACTGGACCGCCCCTACTGGTTCGACACCACCCGCTACCCCGCCTATGTCGACATCCAGGTGCAGGAGCCGCAGGGCGTGCTGCGCATCATCGCCCCGCGCGAGCGCGCCGTGGCCACCCAGGCCCATATCTTCGTGCTGTGGCTGACCATCGCCACCGTCCTGCTGATGGGGGTGGCGATCCTGTTCATCCGCAATCAGGTCCGCGCCATCGAACGCCTGGCCGACGCCGCCGAGGCCTTCGGTCGGGGCGAGACCGTGCCCCGGTTCAAGCCGCACGGCGCGCGCGAGGTGCGCGCCGCCGCCGTGGCCTTCCTGGCCATGCGCGACCGGATCCAGCGCCACATCGACCAGCGCACCGCCCTGCTCGCCTCGGTCAGCCACGACCTGCGCACCCCCCTGACCCGGCTCCGGCTGGAACTGGCCCTGGCCCCGCCGTTCAAGCGTCAGGCCGCCATGCGCGGCGACCTGGACGAAATGGAGCATATGATCGACGAATATCTGGACTTCGCCCGCGGCGAGGCCGGCGAACCGCCCCAACCGGTGTCGATCCTCGACCTGCTGAAGGCGGCGGGCGAAGACGCCAGGCGCGCCGGGGCCGAGGTCGAACTGTCGGTCGCCCAGGGCCTGACCGCCTCGCTTCGCCCGCTCGCCTTCAAGCGCGCCCTGGTCAATCTGGCCGGAAACGCCGCCTCTCACGGCGAGCATGTGCGTCTTTCGGCGCGGTCGCTGGCCTCGGGCGGGCTGGAGATCGCCGTCGAGGACGACGGCCCCGGCATTCCCGAAGATCTGTATGACGAGGCCTTCCGCCCCTTCTCCCGTCTGGACGAGTCCCGCAACCAGAACCGCAAGGGCGTCGGCCTGGGCCTGGCCATCGCCCGCGACGTGGCGCGCGGCCACGGCGGCGACGTCACCCTGGAGCGCAGCGACCTGGGCGGGCTGAAGGCGATCATCCGCGTGCCCGGCCAGGCGACCGTCGTTCCCGCCGCCTGACGGCGTATTTTTTGAACCAGGGCGCTCAAACGGGCGGACGGAGCGAGATTTGGATGTCCGGCGTCTAGCGGAACCGTGCAGGAAGGATCATCTTCATGCCGACAGGGCATGGAGACAAAACACGATGCGTAAACTCGCCTTCTTCGCCCCTTTGGCCGCGGCGCTCGCCGTCGCCGCCATGGCCCAGGCGCAAACCCCCACGGTCAACGTCACCGTCGGCCCCGAACTGCAACGCCAGATCGAGAAACTCGGCGAACGTGAAGTCAACGAACAGATCGACGAATTGAAGGCTGAAGTCGGTCAGGCGCTGGAGCACCGCTATCCGGGCGCCACCGCCAATCTGGTCCTGGTCGACCTGAAGCCGAACCGCCCCACCTTCGAACAGATCCGCCAGACGCCGGGCCTGGACCCGATCCGCAGCGTGTCCATCGGCGGCGCGGCGATCAAGGGCGAGATCGTCACCGCCGACGGCCAGTCCCGGCCGGTGGACTTCTCCTACTTCTCGCCGAACATTCGCGACGTCTGGGGCTTCGGCGTCTGGCATGACGCGGACCGCGCCTTCGGACGTCTGGGCGACCAGATCGAACAGGGCCGATTCTGATCCCGCAGGCCTCTCTCCCGTTTCGCGACGGGAGAGAGGCGTCGGGTTTCAGCCCATCTCGCGGTTTCGCCGCACGGCCGCCGCGACCGTCTCGTCCAGCATCCGCGTCAGGCGGCCCTCCTTCGCCAGGGCGTCCAGCCCGGCGCGGGTCGAGCCGCCCGGCGAGGCGATACGGCCGATCAGGGCCTCCAGATCATCGTCGCCCATCGAATCCGCCGCCGACCGCAGGGTCGCTCGCGCCAGGACGTCGGCGGTCGCCGCGTCCAGGCCGCTGGCCTGACCCGCTCGGGCCAGGGCTTCGGTAAAGGCGTAGAAATAGGCCGCGCCCGATCCGGCCACCGCCGTGGCCGCATCCATCAGGGCCTCGTCCGCCAGAACGACCGTCTCGGCCATCGGCTCGAACAAGGCCCGTCCCAGGGCCTGGGCGCGATCATCCGCCGACCAGATCGAGGCCACGCCGCGCCCGCGCGACACCCCGGTCGTCGGCATCACGCGCACGATGGGCCAGCCGCCGATCCCCTCGGCCAGGGTGGGCGCCGTCACCCCCGCCATGACCGACAGGATCACGGCCTGATCGCTCAGGAAGGGCGCCAGGGGCGTCACCACCTCGCGCCAGATCGCCGGCTTGACCGCCAGAACGATCACGCTTGCCCCGGTCAAGGCCTCCAGCGGCGGATTGATCCGCGCGCCCTGGGCCCGCGCCGCCTCGGCGGCGGGTTTTTCCGACGGACTGAGAATGATGAGATCGGCCGGCGCGACCGTCTCCGTCAGCAGCCAGCCTTCCAGAATGGCCGAGCCCAGCCGGCCGCAGCCCACCAGGACGACAGGTCCCCCGGACCGGACGGACCCCGCCATCAGGCGTTGCCGACGGTCTCGAACAGGCAGGCGTCGATGGCCTCCTGCGGCTTCTTGTTCCCACGCACCATGAAGTCGAACGCGGGGTAATAGCGATCCGCCGCCTCGATGGCCGCATCGATCATCGAGGCCGCCTGGGCCAGGGTCGGGCGTTCGCCCATCGGCAGGGCCAGCGAATGACGGAAGACGATCTCCCCGTCCTCGGCCCAGACCTCGAAATGGCCCATCCAGGTGCGTTGGTTGATCAGGCCGACCAGTTCATAGGCGGCCGTCTTGCGGCTCTTGGCCACACGCAGATCCAGGGCGCAGCACAGCTGAAGACAATCCCCCTCGGGCCGCCAGGCGAACCAAAGCTCGTAATCCTTCCAGTCCCCCGCCAGGGCGAAGGCCAGGTCGCCGTCGTCGGTGCGGTCGAACGGCAGGTTCTCGGCCGTGAGGACATGCTCGACGACCTCAAGCGGGTCGAAGGGCGTGTCCATTTCCTCGGGCCGGGCGATGTCCATCAAGTCTCTCGATTCGCGCTGCGTCCGCGAGAATCGCGGCCGTTAACAGAGTGGTAAGCCTGTTCGCGGATTCGGCTCAACCGGCTGCGTCCCCGGGTTGAGTTCCATCTGTGGACGTTCCCGTCGCGAGCTTGCCGGAAGCCTTGGCGGCGGGCTTGCTGGCAGGTTTCTGGGCCGCCTTCAGTTCGGCGATCTCGGCCCGCAGGGCGGCGATCTCGGCCTTCAGCACATCGAATTCGTCGCGGCGGACCAGGTCCATCTCGGCGGCGATCCGGTCGGTCTGGGCGCGCCAGGCGGTCTTGGCCTCTTCTCCCGCCGCCTGGGCCAGGCCCATGGCGCCGGTGGTCAGTTTGGCGAACTCGTCCAGGATGGGATTGCGGGTCTGCATGGCGGTCTCCGACTTCAACGTCGTTAACGAAGCTTCACCGACTATGGTGAATGAAACCTTTCTTTCTGCTGCTTCGCGGACGCCATCAAGGCGTCGTGATCTTTCTTCACAGGCGACGCAGCCGGCGACGCTTGCTAAACCGCCCTTCTGAGACAGGCTTGCACAGGAACGCCCCTTGCCCTTTCCCGAATTCGATCCGGTCCTGATCCATCTCGGACCGCTTCCGATCCGCTGGTACGCCCTGGCCTATGTCGCCGGCATCGTCCTGGGCTGGTGGTACGCCGCCCGTCTGGTCAAGACCGAACGCCTGTGGGCGCCGGGCAAGCCGCCGATCAACACCACCCAGCTGGACGACCTGGTCCTGTGGATCGTGCTGGGCATCATCCTGGGCGGCCGCCTGGGCTACGCCCTGTTCTACAAGCCGATCATGTACGCCCAGCTGTTCACCGGCCAGACCCTGGGCGAGCGGTTCGAGCTGTTCCAGCTCTGGACCGGCGGCATGAGCTTCCACGGCGGATTCCTGGGCGTCTGCCTGGCCATCGTCCTCTATTCCCGCAGCCAGAAGATCGACATGCTGCGCCTCGGCGACGTCATCGCCCCGGTCGTGCCCATCGGCCTGATGTTCGGCCGCCTGGCCAACTTCATCAACGGCGAGTTGTGGGGTCGCGAGACGACCGTTCCCTGGGCCGTGCGCTTCTGCAACGCCCGTATCCAGCAGATGTACGGCTTCTGCCCCGCCGGCGACGCGCCTCGCCACCCCAGCCAGCTCTATGAGGCGGGCCTTGAGGGGATCGTGCTTCTGTCCATACTGTCGCTGGGCATCTGGAAGTTCGATCTGCTGAAGAAGCCGGGCTATATCACCGGCCTGTTCCTGGTCGGCTACGGCGTCTGCCGCGCCGCGCTGGAGAATGTGCGCGAGCCCGACTTCGGCATGCCCGACTTCCCGCTGGGCCTGACCATGGGGATGATGCTGTCCATCCCGATGATCCTGGTCGGCGGCTGGCTGATCTGGCGCGCCTGGAACCGGCCGCCCGTCCAGGCATGAGCGACGCCGAAACCCTGAAAACCCGTCTGGCGCGCGAGATCGCCCTGACGGGGCCGATGACGGTCGCCGACTATGTCACCCGCTGCCTGCATGATCCCCGGGGCGGCTATTACGCCTCGCGCCCTGCTCTGGGGGAAGGCGGCGACTTCATCACCGCCCCCCTGGTCAGCCAGATGTTCGGCGAACTGATCGGCCTGTGGGCGGTCGAGACCTGGAACCGGCTGGGCGCGCCCGAACGGTTCCGTCTGGTCGAGGTCGGCCCCGGCGACGGAACCCTGATGAGCGACGCCCTGCGCGCCGCCCGCCTGGTCCCCGGCTTCCTCGAAGCCTGCGACCTGATCCTGATCGAGCCCAGCGCGCCGTTGCGGGACCTTCAGGAGAAGGCCCTGGCCGGCGCCGACCTGTCGCCGCGCTGGGTGCGCGACCTGACGCGGATCGAGACCGACACCCCCGTCATCCTGATCGCCAATGAGGTTCTGGACTGTCTGCCCGCACGCCAGTTCGTCCGCACCGATGGCGGCTGGGCCGAACGCCGCATCGGCGTCACCGACGACAATGACCTGATCTTCGGCCTGACCGCGATTTCCGGCGGGTTCGAAAAACCCGGCTTCGACATCGAGCCCGGCGAGGTGTTCGAGATTTCGGAACAACAGGCGATCTTCGGCCGCGACCTGGCCGGGCTGATGAAGGCCGCCTCGGGCGCCGCCCTGCTCATCGACTACGGCCGCGCCCGGCCCGAGGCCGGCGACACGCTTCAGGCCCTGCGCCGCCACCAGAAGGCCGATCCGCTGGACAGTCCCGGCGAGGCCGACCTGACCCAGTGGGCCGACTTCCCGCGCGTGCTTGAGGCCGCCGTCCGCGCCGGCGCCGATGTCACCGGCTGCCTGACCCAGGGCGAGTTCCTGAGACGGCTGGGGATCGAAGCGCGCGCTGAACGGTTGAAGGCGGGACGGCCCGACGCCGCCCCCGTGATCGACCGCCAACTGCATCGCCTGACCGCCGAGGACCAGATGGGAAGCCTGTTCAAGGCCGCCGCGATCTTCTCCCCCCGCACCCTGATCGTGCCGGGGTGGGACCTGTGAGCGACCTGGCCCCCATCACCCATCCGCTGCTGACCGCCGCCGGGTTCGACCACGGCTTCTTCACCCGCGCCGGCGGCGTCTCCACCGGCGTCTATGAAGGGCTGAACGCCGGCGTCGGTTCGAAGGATGATCCCGCATCCGTGGCCGAGAACCGCCGTCGCGTCGCCGCCCATTTCGGCGCCGACGTCAATCATCTGAACGGCTGCTACCAGATCCATTCCGCCGTCGCCCGCGTCGCCGACGGCCCCTGGCAGGGCGACCGGCCCGAGGGCGACGCCGTCGTCACCGCCGAACCCGACCTGTTGTGCTCGGTCCTGACCGCCGACTGCGCGCCTATTCTGCTGGCCGATCCCGAGACGCGGATCGTCGCCGCCGTCCACGCCGGCTGGAAGGGCGCCCTGGGCGGAGTGGTCCATTCCGCTGTCGCGGCCATGCAGGCCCTGGGCGCCGATCCCCGTCACATCCGCGCCGTCGTCGGCCCCTGCATCGCCCCCGCCAGCTATGAGGTCGGCCTCGACTTCCAGGACCGTTTCGCCCACCACGACCCGGGCAGCGAGCGCTTCTTCCTTCCGGGCGAGACCGACGACAAACGCCGGTTCGACCTGCCCGGCTTCGCCCTGTGGCGCCTGCAACAGGCCGGCGTCGGCCAGGCCGTCTGGACCGGCCACGACACCTGCGCCGACGCGGCGCGCTTCTACTCCAACCGCCGGGCGTTCCAGCAGGGCGAACCGGACTTTGGCCGATTGATCAGCGTGATCGGGGTTTAGGCGCGCGCACGATAATCCTCCCTCCCCGTCCGGGGGAGGGGCGTCGCGCAGCGACGGGGTGGGGGCGGCCCGGCAGGGACGCACTATTTCCGAAAAGATAAATCAGTGGACCGGCGCCCTGCCCGTCCCACCCGGCTTCGGCTGCGCCTTCGCCCCCCCTCCCCCGCTGGGGAGGGAAAGGCTGATGCGCTTGTCAGCCCGCCTGCGCCATCTCCGGCACGCGTGTGACCTCGCGCCACGCATGGGGCGCAGCCAGCAGCGCACGGACCAGCTTGTTGTTGACCGCGTGCCCGGCCTTGTAGCCTTCGTAACGACCCAGCAGGGGCGCGCCCAGGACATACAGGTCGCCGATGGCGTCCAGCGCCTTGTGGCGCACGAACTCGCGTTCCATCCGCAGGCCGCCGGGGTTCAGGATCTCGTCGCCGTCGATGACCACGGCGTTCTCCAGCGAGCCGCCGCGGGCCAGACCCGCCTGACGCAGGGCCTCGACTTCATGGGCGAAGCCGAAGGTGCGGCAGGCCATGATTTCCTTGCGGAAGGTCGGCTCGTCCACGACGAAATCGATGATCTGGTTGCCGATCACCGCCGAAGGGAAGTCGATCTCGAACCGCATTTCATAGCGGTCGCACGGCAACAGGGCCGCGTGCTTGTCGCCTTCGGTGACGTGAACCGTCTCCAGGATCTCGATATAGCGCTGCGGCTGCGCCTGGGGACGGAAGCCCGCCCGGTCCAGCAACTGCACGAACTCCAGCGCCGACCCGTCCAGGATCGGCAGTTCCGGCCCGTCCACCTCGACCACGGCGTTCGAAACGCCCAGAGCGCAGAAAGCCGCCATCAGGTGTTCGATGGTCGACAGCCGCACGCCGGCGGCGTTCTCGATCATGGTGTTCAGGCGGGCGTCGACAACGGCCTCGCCCGAGACGGGGATGCGGTTGTCGCGGTCGGTCACGTCGGTGCGCACGAAGACGATCCCCGCCCCCGCAGGCGCAGGACGAACCGCCAGCCGCACCCGGCGGCCGGTGTGCACCCCGACGCCGGCGATGATGGCCGGCGCGATGATGGTGCGCTCGTGATGGTCGTTTCTGACCGACAAACTCAAACTCGCTTCAATCTGATTGGGTCCCGCCTCTAAGTGCGGATTTCGCCCCTCGAGTGATCTAGCCCTGCCCCCGCAAGTGCGAAATGAAAGTCGGGTTTCGGATTGTTTCGTTATGGGACCGTCGCAATTGAAAACGCCCCGAAGCCAGTGGCTTCGGGGCGCGGCTTTCAGAATTTCAGTCGGTCAGTTTGCGAGACGGCGGAGAAAAGAAGGAATCTCCAGATCGTCGTCCGCATGGCCCGTCTCGGGCTCGGCCTGGGCCTGCGGCTGGGCCGCCGACCGCATCTGCGAGGTCGGACGGGGGCTGTAGGTCGGCTCGGGCTGCGGCTGGGCGCGTTTGCCGCGACCAAACAGACTCCAGCCGCTGCGGCGGTGGTCACGGTCGTCGTAGTCATCGACGGCCGGCTCGGGCGAACGGGCGGCGTACAGGTCGCCCTGGGGCTCGGGCGCGCGGCTGGACTGCGCGGCCGGCGCGCGGGTGGTTTCGTACTCCTCGACCCACGGATCAACGATCGGGTCCAGGGCGCGCGAGGTCGGTTCCGCGACGCGGATCACCGGCTCGGGCCGGGGCTCCGGCGCGGGAGGGGATTGAAAGCTGGGGACGACGGGGGCCGCCTCGATCCGGGGCTCAGGACGCGGTTCCGGCGCGCGTTCGGCGCGGACCGGCTCACGGTAGGGTTCGCGGGCGGGCTCGGGGGCACGCGAGGCCTGGGTTCCGTACAGGCCGCCGGCGGAACGGCGCGCGCCGTGATCCGCCAGGGGCGCGGTCTGGGAGGGCGCAGCCGGAGCCGAGGGTTCGGCGCGCTGCACGCCGCTCTCGTCCATGCCGGTGGCGACCACCGAGACGCGGATCTTGCCGTCCAGCGCCGGATCGAAGGCGGCGCCGAAGATGATGTTGGCGTCGCCGTCCACCTCGGCCGAAATGGCGTTGGCGGCCTCGTCGACTTCCAGCAGGGTCATGTCCAGACCGCCGGTGATGTTCACCAGCACGGCCTTGGCGCCCTTCAGCGAGGTCTCGTCCAGCAGCGGGTTGGCGATGGCGTTCTGGGCGGCCAGCAGGGCGCGGTCGTCGCCGGAGGCCTCGCCGGTGCCCATCATCGCCTTGCCCATTTCGGACATGACGGCGCGGACGTCGGCGAAGTCGAGGTTGATCAGGCCCGGCAGGATCATCAGGTCGGTGATCGACCGCACGCCCGAGTGCAGCACCTGGTCTGCCATGCCGAAGGCGTCGGCGAAGGTGGTGCGTTCGTTGGCGACGCGGAACAGGTTCTGGTTCGGAATGACGATCAGGGTGTCGACATAGCGTTGCAGCTCGGCGACGCCCGCGTCGGCCAGGCGCATCCGGTGACGGCCCTCGAAGGTGAAGGGCTTGGTCACGACGCCGACGGTCAGGATGCCGCGATCACGCGCGCATTTGGCGATGACGGGGGCCGCGCCGGTGCCGGTGCCGCCGCCCATGCCACAGGTGATGAACACCATGTGCGCGCCTTCGAGGTGCTGATGGATCTCGTCGGCCGACTCCTCGGCGGCGTTCATGCCGACTTCGGGGTGTGCGCCGGCGCCCAGGCCCTGGGTGATGGTCTCGCCCAACTGGATGCGGCGATCCGTCTTGGCGAAGCTGAGGTGCTGCGCATCGGTGTTGGCCACGACGAACTCGACCCCTTCAAGGCCGGCGTCGATCATGTTGTTCACGGCGTTGCCGCCGGCGCCGCCGACGCCGAACACGACGATACGGGGCTTCAGTTCAGTGTGTTGCGGCTTGACCAATGAGAGCGACATTTCTTTTCCGACCTTCCGACCCTGCCCCCTTCAAACCGATGCGACCGCCCCGCCGAATCACATTGGTTATGAGCGTGTTAATGATTGCGCCCACGAGGGTTAAGAGAAGGTTACGGCGATAATGTGAGTCGGCTTTAAGTGAAGTCCCCTAATCGAAGCCTTGCCGCACAAAACCGGGGAAAAAATCGCTCCAATCGGCCAATTTTCCGTCTCGCCTTGTGGCTGTTGCGCTGACGCTTGCCGTGGGCAGAGCAATTTGGTTCATTGCGGCCACAATTGGGCCGGCGTTCGACCGGTGTGGGGGTTTTTGTAATGTTGAGATTAACGGCCGCAGCGTTCAGCGCTGTTCTCCTACTTGGCTCGACCAGCGGCGTGGCTATGGCGCAGGCGACGACAGGTCCTGCTCCTGCGCCGACAGTCGAGCAGTTCGCCGCCTTCCCGCTCATGTCGAGCTTCACGGTGTCGCCCGACGGAAAACACATCGCAGCCCTACAGGCGCGGGGCGAAGAACGGGTCATTCTGGTCTGGGACGCCGAACACCTGGACCGCGCTCCCACGGTGATCGGCTCATCTCAGATGAAGCTCCAGGGCGTCACATTCGTAAAGAATGACGTGCTCGGCGTCTCGATGTGGCAGCCTTACGACGCCGCACAGGGCACAATCATCAAGACCTTCCTCAGCAAATTTCTGCTCACCGACCTCCAAGGTCGGAACTGGCGCGACCCTATATCGTCGTTCCGCCCTCGCTCGGACGACGAGGCGGAGTTCCTTAAGACACAGAGTCCGTCGGTTCTCGATTCTCTGCCCAACGATCCGGACAATATCCTGATCGAGATCAACGGCGACGTCCTTCGGCTGAACGTCCGTAACAACCGCTCGGAACGCATCCAGCGCTCCAGCGAACGCGTGATTGGCTACGACACCGATCTGAATGGAGATCTGCGGGTCCGCAATATCGCCGACCGCGATGCCGAAGGCTTATACATCGCCACCCAATTCAAGAATGCGGGCGGCGGCTGGGACGAGCACTTCCGTAGCCATGTCAAGAACCGCGAAGTCTTCGCGGTCGCCGGCTTCAGTCCCGATCCGAATATCGCCTATGTCGTCTCCAACCGCAGTCGCGACAAGGCGGCAGTCTTCGAGTACAATATTGCTACACGCCAGCTCGGCGAAGTGGTCTTCGAACACCCGTTGTTCGAGGCGGCCGGCATGAGCATCAACCGCGTCCAGGGCCCGAATTTCGGTGAAGTGCGCTCCTTCAGCTATAGTGGTCCGCGCGGCACCGAATTTCCGATCGCACCTGGTTATGAGAGCCTGATCACTGGCCTCGAGAAGGCTCTAAACATCGAATCCCATCCACTACGCGTCACCGATCCGGCGACAGGGTCGACCCGCACCATCGCCTATCAGACCGACCGCTATATGGAGGTCGCCGCCGCGTCCCAGGACTGGGGCACCGTGGTCGTGTGGTCAGGTGCGTCGAACGATCCCGGCGCCTATTTCATCTTCCGCAACGGTCAACTCACGCCCCTGGGCCAGCCCTTCCCTCAGATCAATCCGGCGACGATCGGCAAGACCGAACTGGTCTACTACAAAGCCCGCGACGGGCTCGACATCCCAGCCTTCCTCAGCAAGCCGCCGGCTGACGTCTTCGGCCCGGGGCCCTATCCGACCGTGATCATGCCCCACGGCGGCCCCTGGGCACGTGACGAGATGACCTGGGACTATTCGTCGTGGCGCGCCATGATGACGTCGCGCGGTTACGCCGTCCTGCAACCCCAGTACCGAGGTTCCGACGGCTGGGGCAAACGCCTCTGGATGGCCGGCGACAACGAGTGGGGCCAGAAGATGCAGGACGACAAGGACGACGGCGCCAAATGGCTGATCGACCAGGGCGTCGCGCAGCGGGGCCGCATCGCCATGTTCGGCTTCTCCTACGGCGGCTATGCCGCCATGGTGGCCGGAATCCGTCCCGAGGGCCTGTATAAATGCGCGATCGCCGGCGCCGGCGTATCGGATCTGACCAAGATCCGGTCCAGCATGTTCCAGAACCCCTATACGCGGGAAGCCCAACGCGACACGGTCAACGGACTTAACCCCATCAGCCGGGCCAACCAGGTCCAGATCCCTATGATGGTTTTCACCGGCGATCGCGATCGCACGGTGACTCAGGATCACTCCGATCTGTTCGTCGGCCGCGCACGCGGCAGCGGCCAGGACATCCAGTACCACCTGATCAAGGACTATGCGCACGGCCCAGCCTGGACCCGCGAGATCATGGCTGAACAACTCGGCTATATCGACGACTATCTGCGCACCGGCTGCGGAGGCTCGGGTCTCTAACCCGGACTATCGCCCGAACGCAAAAGGCCCGCCGTTTGGCGGGCCTTTTTTCTTGCGCGTTGGGCGGCCTTAGAGGTTGTCCCTCAGCCACCCAGCCACACGCCCCACCACATTCCCGCGATGGATTCTCGGCGCGTCCGCCGCCGTGATCTGCCGCGCCATAAGCTTCCTGGCCGACACGGCCTCGCGCGGGCCGTAGGCGGCGCGCAGCAGGACTCCGGCGGTGGCGCAGAAGGCCGGACCGGAGGCGGCGTCGGCCAAATGGGGCGCCCGTTGGGGCTTGCCCAGGCGGACCGGGCGGTCGAACACCCGCACAGCCAGTTCACGCACCCCGTTCAGTTGGCTGGCGCCGCCGGTCAGGACCAGGCCCGCGCCGGGCTCCAGACCCACGCCGGCGTTCTTCAGCCGGTCGCGCAGAAGCTCCAGCGTCTCTTCCACGCGCGGGGCGATGACGGTCTTCAGCATGGCGCGCGGGACGATGACCGGGCCGGCCGAGGCGTCCTCGCCGCGCGGCGGAGCCTCCAGCATTTCGCGGTCCTCGTTGGCGCTGGCCATGGCCGAGCCGTGCAGGGTCTTCAGCCGTTCGGCGCCCGCCTTGGACGTCGACAGGCCGCGCGCGATGTCCGAGGTGACATGGTCGCCGCCGACGTTCAGGCTTTCGATGTGCAGCAGGGACCGGCCGCCCCAGACGGCGGCGCTGGTCGAGCCGCCACCCATGTCGATGCAGACGGCGCCCAGATCCATCTCGTCCTCTTCCAGCGCAGCCAGCGACGACACGACAGGCGCGGCGGCCACGCCCTGCAGATCCAGATGCGCCAGCTCAAGGCAGAGGCTCAGGGTCGTGAAGACATTCTCGGCCATGGACACGACCAGCAGGTCGAGCCCCAGCGAACCGCCGCGCATCGAACGCGGATCATGCACGCCGCGCGCGCCGTCCACCGACCAGGCGATGGGCAGGACGTGGATCGGGCGGCGGTTGGGCAGGCGGATCTGGGCCAGGGCCATGCCGATGGCGCGCGCCAGATCGGCGTCCCCGACCGGATTGGCGCCCAGGGACACCCGGGCCTGGACCCGGTGGCTGGCCATCTGGCCGATGGCGGTGGTGACGACGACGCCGGAGACGGGGCTCTGGGCCGCACGCTCGGCGCGTTCGACGGCGTGGCCGATGGCCTGGGCGGCCTCGTCCATATTGATGATGGCGCCGCCCTTCACGCCCTTGGACTGGACATGGCTGGCGCCGGCGACGCGGATGGTGCGGTCGGCGTGACGCACGCCGTCCGGCTTCATGATGAAGCACGAGACCTTGGACTGGCCGATGTCCAGGGCGGCGATCACGGGGGCGCGGCCGGCGCGGGGGTCCATGCCCCGGCCCTGGTCATTCGCCGATCCGCGCTGCTTGCCCGACATGTCGTACTGGTCCTTTAAGCGTCGGCGACGGGTCGCACGGCGACCTCGTCCGGCGTTCTGAGATCGACCCGGGCGAAGCCCAGGTCGAGCAGGCGTTCGCGCTGATCCAGCGCGTCGAGACGGATCAGGGCCGCCTCCTGTTCGACGGCGGGCAGTTGGATCAGGCTGCCGTCTTTCAGGCGCAGGTCCCAACGGCGTTCGTCCACTCGCACCAGGGCGTCCACCCGGCTCATCAGGCGCGGGCGCTGGGCCAGCAGAGGCAGGACCTCGCCGGCGGCCAGGTCGGCGCCCTTGCCGACGACCAGGGGCAGGGTCGGATAGCGGCGCGCGTCGGCGCCCTGGATCACCTGGCCCTGGGCGTCGATGACCTTGATCTGGCCGGCGTCCTGCCAGACGGCCAGACGATCGTGTTCCTTGATCTCGACGATCAGGGTGTCGGGCAACAGGCGCACCACGCGCGCCTCGCGCACCCAGCCGACGCCCTGCACGCGTTCGCGGATGGCGTTCAGGTCCAGGCTGGTGATCGGCTGGCCGGAATACAGGCCCAGGGCCTGCTGGATCGCCGGCTCGGCCTCGGCCGAGGCGCCGGTGATATGAACCCGCTTCAGCGTCAGCCCCATGCCCGCCGTCACCCCGTCGATCCCGTGGGAAACCGACTGGCCGATCCGTTCGGCGCGGGCGCCGGTGGCCAGAACCCCGATCACCAGCAGGGCGCTGGCGCCCAGGGCGATCATGACGGTGCGGGGTGAAACATCGATACGGCCGATGGCGGCCATCTTGCCGGGGATGGCGGACGCGGGCTTGGGCGCGCCGCCGCGTGGCCGCCCGCCCTTCTTGGAGGCGACGCCACGCGAGGAACCCGAACTCTGTCGCCGACCGCCGCGAACTACCGCGGGCATGAGGCGTCCTCCACCATCCACCGAACCAGGTCTTCGTAGCTCATTCCGGTATGGGCGGCCTGCTCGGGAGCGAGCGAGGTCGGCGTCATGCCCGGCTGAGTGTTGACCTCCAACAGAACCAGATCGTCCTTAACATCATCATAACGGAAGTCGCTTCTGGACACGCCTCGGCAACCCATGGCGACGTGCGCCGCCTCCGCCTGACGCAGGGCCGCCTCGAACACGGCGGGCGGCAGGACGGCGGGCAGGACGTGGACGGAGCCTCCGGGCGCATACTTGGCCTCGTAGTCGTAGAAGCCCTTGGTCGGGGTGATGTCGGTCACGGTGAGGGCGCGCGGTCCGTCCGCATAGCCGATCACGGCGACGGCCAACTCCTTGCCGGCGATATAGGGTTCGACCATCACCTGTTCGCCATAGGCCCAGCCGGGTTCGCCCACCTCGGCGACCGGCCGATTGGCGCCCTCGCTAACCAGATAGACGCCGACGGACGAGCCTTCGGCGTTCGGCTTGACCACATAGGGGGGCTCGATCACGTGGCGCGCCGCCACCTCGTGCCGGTCGTACAGACCGCCGCCGGGCACCTTGACGCCCGCCGCCTTCAGCACGGCCTTGGACCTGTTCTTGTCCATGGCCAGGGCCGAGGCCAGAACCCCGGAATGGGTATAGGGAATCCGCAGGGTCTCCAGCACGCCCTGGACGCAGCCGTCCTCGCCCCAGGCGCCGTGCAGGCAGTTCAGCACCACGTCCGGCTTGATCAGACCCGACAGCACATTGGCCAGGTCGCGCCCCGCATCCACGCGGCTGACGCGCACGCCCTGCCGCTCCAGCGCCTGCGCGCACTGCTCGCCGGAGGTCAGCGACACCTCCCGCTCGGCGGAAAGACCGCCCATCAGGACGGCGACATGAAGGTCTTTGATTGCGCGGGTCATCGGCGGCTCCAGAGCTGTCTGGATGCCGCGCAGGTTCTTAACAGCGCGTCAACCAAACGGGCTCGGACATCATTGCGAAGCCTCGGCTGGGGATGTTTCCACCACGACGACCGGCGTCGCTTCGACCGTGACCGAAGGCGCAGGCGACGCTGGGGCGGGAGTCACGTCCAGGGCGTAGAGATAGGCGCCCTGGCACTGTTCCCGGTCGCCATAGGACCATTCGGCCGCCCTATGGCGCACTCCGGCCGTGGCGGCGGGCGCCGACGGCGCCAGCAGGTCGTCCGGCACGCGCATGTCCGGCGCCAGCCGCTCGCCCGACAGGTCAAAGGCGCCGGCGTAGACCGCCTCACCGTCCCTGACGTCGAAGCCGGTGGCGCCGAGGCAGAAGTGGGTGATGTACTGTCCGACATTCAGGGCGCTGAGCCGCCAGCGGCCGGGCGGCACGGAGAAGGTCTGGGTCACGGCGCGCGTGCGGTCGCCGCGCACCGCGCCACGGGTCGGCAAGGCGACGGCGAACAGCGCCGGCCGGCCGTCGGCCTCCCAGCCATAGACGTCGGGTCGCGGCCCCGCGCGGGTGAAGAACAGGGTGCGTCCGCCCTGCTCCGCCATTCCGGTCAACCGAACGGTCACAAGGGCGCTCCCCTCGGTCAGGGCGACATCCTCGGGCTTCAGGGCGCGCGGGGGGCGGGCGCTGCGCGGCGCCTCGGGGCCCTTCCGCGCGGCAGCGGGCTCGGTCGTGTCCGGCGCCAGGGACTGGAGGCTGAGGGACGGCTTGTCGAGGTCGCCCGAACGACCGATCACCACCGTCGTGCCGCGTGCGGCGTCATTGTCGTAGACCCGAACCACCTCGCCTGCGGGCTGATCGGCGCCGACACGGGTCGCCAGGGCGGCGCGCAGGGCCGGCTGCTCCAAGTCCGCCAGGGTCTTGCCGTCTGCCTCTTCCAGCCGCACGACGCGCCAGCCGTTGACGACCATGCAGTTTTCCAGATTGGCGGCGACGCCCCGCCGTTCCTGCATGCCGTTGACGGCGCCCTGGATGACGCCGACGATCAGGGCGCCCAACAGGCCCCCAGCCGCCGCAGCGCCCGCCGCTCCGTTGTCGTCAGGCTGGCGCATCCGCCGCGCCTCGACCACACAGGCGCGGACGGCGGCGTCGTGCTGGTCGATGTCCGCGCCCGCGCGGTTGAAATAGGCGTAACCGGCGCTGGATCGCGTGATGTCGACACGGGGCCCTTCGCTGCCGACGGCCGCGCCGACGGGCGCGCGCGTGACGAGTTGAGCCTGAGCCGGACCGGCCACGGCGGCCAAGACGCCCACGGCGGCGATTAAGCGTTTCATCTGCGGTTCTCCCCCGAGTCCCGTTCCGCTAACGCTAAGTCGCCCCGTCAATCAATCTCAGATTTACGACAGAGGCCGGCCGATCCGCTTGATCTCCCAGTCCAGCTGAACGCCGGTCTTCGCCAGGACGTCGGCGCGCACCGCCTCGCCCAGGCCTTCGATGTCGGCGGCGGTGGCCTCGCCGGGGTTGATCATGAAGTTGGAATGGAGGTCGCTGAACATGGCCCCTCCTCCGGTTTCGGCGTGCAGTCTGCCGCGCCAGCCGGCCTCGTCGACCAGTTTCCACGACGAATGGCCGGGCGGATTCTTGAAGGTCGAACCGCCGGTCTTTTCGCGGATCGGCTGGGTGGTTTCGCGGCGGCTGGTGATCTCGGTGATGCGGGCCTGGACGGCGGCGGGATCGTCCGGCGTTCCGCGATAGACGGCCTCGACCCAGATGATGTCGGCCGGCGCCTGCGAATGGCGATAGGTGTAGCCGAAGTCGGCCAGGGCGTAGTCGACCCGTTCGCCCGACCGCGTCAGGCCCCAGGCCGAGACCAGAACATCCTTGGTCTCCGATCCGTAGCAACCGGCGTTCATGGTCAGCGCCCCGCCGACCGTGCCCGGAATGCCGGCGTAGAATTCCAGCCCCGCCAGCCCCGCCTTGGCGCTCGCCTTGGCCACCATGGAGTCCAGCGCGCCGGCGCCGGCCGTGATCGTGTCGCCGTCCGTCGTCACCAGCGCCCAAGGCCGGCCCGCCAGACGGATCACCACCCCCTCGACCCCGCCGTCGCGGACGATGACGTTCGATCCGACGCCCAGCACGGTCACGGGGACGGACGGGTCCAGCGCCTTCAGGAAATCAGCCAGATCTTCGGCGTCCGCCGGAATGAACAGGGCCTCAGCCGCGCCGCCGACGCGGAACCAAGTGTAGGGGCCGAGCGGTTCGTCCCGCAGAAGCTTGCCGCGAACGGGGGGAAGGGTGATCTCGGTCATGCGGCTTCGATGTCGGTCCGGGAAAAGTCGTCGCCCTTGTACAGCAGGGGCGACCGCGCGTGGCGGGCGCAGGCATAGGCGAAACAGTCGCCGAAATTCAATGCCGCCGGGTGACGGCTCTTGCCGTATCGGACGTGGGCGCGGATCGCCTCGTGTCGCACCTCGGCGTGAATGGCGACCACCTCGATATTGAAGGTCTTCAAGAACGCCTCAACGGCGGCTTCGCTGTCGGTGATGTCCAGTTTCAGCCGACGCGCGACCGCGAGGACCGCCTCCCAGACGGCCATGGGCGACGTCGTCCGAAGAGGATAGGCTTCCAGGCGCGCATAGAGTAGCCGCGCGTCGTCCTCATCGGTCAGGATGGCCGTAAGCGCCGAAGCGTCCACGAACATCAGTCGTCCTCATAGAGGCTGTCGATCCAAGCCTTGTCCACCGGCTGGCCCTCGGCGAGGTCGCCCCGAGCTATTAGAGCGCGGGTGAAGGCAAGGCCGCGCTCGACAAAGTCGGACGGCGTCTCGACCTGCTCCAACTGACGGCGCAGCGCGCGGCGCACCGCCTCCGTCTTGCTGATCCCTGCGATGCGGCTGAGGCGTTCAGCCATCTGATCGACTTCCGGGTCCTTCACATAAAGCGCCACGACATCCTCCAGGGATATACCGTCACACCATAATATATACTTTCGAACCCCCCGGACAAGCCGAGCCTCACCCCAACGCCTCCAGCTGCGCCGGCAGGCCATAGGCCCAGCTGGTGATGTCGCCGGCGCCCAGCAGCACGACCACATCGCCCGGTTTGGCCTCTTCCTTGATCAGGCGCGGCAGGACGGCGGCGTTCTCCAGCGCCTGGACATGGCGGTGGCCATAGCGGCGGATGCCGTCGGTCAGGGCGTGCTTGTCCACCCCTTCGATCGGCTGTTCCCCGGCCGGATAGACGTCGGCGACGATCACGCTGTCTGCGTCGGAAAAGGCGGTCGAGAACTCGTTCATCAGGTCGCGCAGCCGGGTGTAGCGGTGCGGCTGGACCACGGCGATGACCCGGCCCTCAGTCACCTGGCGCGCGGCCTTCAGCACGGCGACGATCTCGACCGGATGGTGGCCATAGTCGTCGACGATGCGCACGCCGTTGACGACGCCGGTGGTGGTGAAGCGGCGCTTGACCCCGCCGAAGCCGGCCAGACCCTCGCGGATCGCCTCGTCGGACACGTCCAGCTCGCGCGCCACGGCGATGGCGGCCAGGGCGTTGGAGACATTGTGCCAGCCGGCCATCGGCAGGTGCAGGTTCTCGATCCGGTGGGTCTCGCCGTTCTGGATCACGACGTCGAAGCGGGCGCCGTCCGGCCCCATCTGGCAGTTGTCAGCCCGCACCATGGCTTGGGGATTGATCCCGTAAGTCACAAGCCGCCGGTTATCGATGGAGGCGACCAGCTTCTGCACCTCGGGGTGGTCCAGGCAGACGGCGGCGAAACCATAGAAGGGGATGTTCTCGACGAAATCGACGAAGGCCTTCCGCACGGCGTCGAAGTCGCCGTAATGGTCCAGATGTTCCGGGTCGATATTGGTCACAATGGCGACCGTCGATTTCAGTCGCAGGAAGCTGCCGTCGCTCTCGTCCGCCTCGACCACGATCCAGTCGCCGTCGCCGACCTTGGCGTTGGTGCCATAGGCGTTGATGATGCCGCCGTTGACCACCGTCGGGTCCAGACCGGCCGCATCCAGCAGGGCCGCGACCATCGAGGTCGTCGTGGTCTTGCCGTGGGTGCCGCCGACCGCGATGGAGAATTGCAGACGCATCAGTTCGGCCAGCATCTCGGCCCGGCGCACCAGGGGGATGCGACGCTCGCGCGCGGCCTTCATCTCGGGATTGTCGGCCTTGACCGCCGTCGAATAGACCACGGCCGACACGCCCTCGCTGACGTAAGCGGAATCGTGGCCGATGAAGATCCGCGCGCCCAGCTTCTCCAGCCGTTCGGTATTGGCGCTGGCCTTGGCGTCCGAGCCCTGAACCGAATAGCCGATCTTCAGCATGATCTCGGCGATGCCGCTCATGCCTATGCCGCCGATGCCGACGAAATGGACGGGACCGAGGTCGAACGGGACGGGGCGAAGGCGAGCGATCATCCGATGCGCTTAGCAAGGGATCGGGCGGAATGCACGGGGGTGTCTGCGTCCAATTCCGACGTCGGGACGTGATAGGCGTCGCGCGGGAGAACGGGCATGACGGCGAACGCGGTTCGGTCGATTTCAGACTATTCAGACTATTCAGACCCTGTTTTTCGGGCACAGGGTCGGAAACGGCCGCCGCTCGGCCGCCTACGACTTTAGTCGATTGGCCTTGCGGAAGCTTGTCGTGCAAACAGGCGTTGAGTGACCGTCAGGCGGTCAGGCAGGAGTATTTTCGTGGGCAAACTCAGCACCCCTATCATCTTCGGCGTCATCGCCATTCTGGGGGCCGTCTCCCTCGGCGTCATCGCCCTGCACCAGGGGGAGAGCATCAGCGCGGTCTGGATGGTGGTGGCGGCGGTCTGCACCTACGCCATCGCCTATCGCTTCTACAGCCGCTTCCTGGCCAACAAGGTCATGCAGTTGCAGCCCTCGCGCCCGACACCCGCCGTCCGTCGCGACGACGGCCTCGACTATGTGCCCACGCCGCGCAACGTCCTGTTCGGCCACCACTTCGCCGCCATCGCCGGCGCGGGGCCGCTGGTCGGGCCGGTGCTGGCCGCCCAGATGGGCTATCTGCCCGGCGTGCTGTGGATCCTGGTCGGCGCCGTGCTGGCCGGTGCGGTTCAGGACATGATGGTCCTGTTCATGTCCACCCGACGCGACGGCAAGTCGCTGGGCGACATGATCCGCACCGAAATGGGCAATATCCCAGGCATCATCGCCCAGGTCGGCGTCCTGATGATCATGGTCATCATCCTGGCCGTTCTGGCCCTGGTCGTGGTCAAGGCCCTGGCCGAGAGCCCGTGGGGCACCTTCACCGTCGCCGCCACCATCCCCATCGCCATCTTCATGGGCCTGTACACCCGCTATCTGCGGCCTGGTCGCGTGGGCGAGGTCTCGATCATCGGCGTGGTCCTGCTGATCCTGGCCATCATCGGCGGCGGCCATGTGGCGGCCGATCCGTTCTGGGGCCCGGCCTTCACCCTGACCGGCCCGACCCTGGCCATACTGATGATGGTCTATGGCTTCATCGCCTCGGTCATTCCGGTCTGGCTGCTGCTGGCGCCGCGCGACTATCTGTCGACCTTCCTGAAGATCGGGGCCATCGTCGCCCTGGCCATCGGCATACTGATCGTGCGGCCGCATCTGCAGATGCCGGCCGTCACCCCCTTCATCGACGGCACCGGCCCGGTCTTCGCCGGCGCCCTGTTCCCCTTCCTGTTCATCACCATCGCCTGTGGCGCCGTGTCGGGCTTCCACGCCCTGATTTCCTCGGGCACCACGCCCAAGCTGCTGGAGAACGAAAGCCAGATCCCACTGATCGGCTATGGCGCCATGCTGTGCGAAAGCTTCGTCGCCGTCATGGCCCTGATCGCCGCCACGGTCCTGGACCCGGCCGTCTATTTCGCCATGAACAGCCCGGTCGCCATCATCGGCAATGATGCGGTCTCGGCCGCCGCCGCCGTGGCCCAGTGGGGCTTCCACATCACCCCCGGCGAGCTGGAGCAACTGGCCCGCGACGTGGGCGAGCACTCGATCCTGTCGCGTGCGGGCGGCGCCCCGACCCTGGCCGTCGGCATGGCCCACATCCTGTCGGGCGTGATCGGCGGCAAGGCCATGATGGCCTTCTGGTACCACTTCGCCATCCTGTTCGAGGCCCTGTTCATCCTGACCACGGTCGACGCCGGCACCCGCGTCTGCCGCTTCATGATCCAGGACCTGCTGGGCGTGGCCGTGCCCAAGATGCGCGAAACCAAGTCCTGGGGCGCCAATGTCGTCGCCACCGCCCTTACGGTCGGCCTGTGGGGCTATTTCCTCTACACCGGCGTGGTCGATCCCCTGGGCGGCATCAACAGCCTGTGGCCCCTGTTCGGCATCGCCAACCAGATGCTGGCCGCCATCGCCCTGATCCTGGGCACGGTCGTCCTGTTCAAGATGAAGCGCGAGAAGTTCGCCTGGGTCATGGTCGTCCCGGCGACCTGGCTGCTGATCTGCACCCTGACGGCGGGCCTGCAGAAGCTGTTTCATCCCGAGGTCCGCATCGGCTTCCTGGCCCACGCCCGCAAGTACCAGGAGGCCCTGGGCGCCGGCGAACTGATCGCCCCGGCCAAGACCGTGGGCGACATGCACCGCATCATCGTCAACGACTACGTCAACTCGACCCTGACGGCGGCCTTCCTGTTCGTGGTCGTGACCATGGTGGTCTACGGCGTCCTGGCCTGCCTCAAGGCCTATCGCAGCAACCGGCCGACCGTGCGCGAATATCCCGAGGCGCACGAGCTGACGGCGTCCGACGACGCGGCGGATATCGCCCGTGCCTAAGTCCGGGCTCCAGTCCGGGCCGGCTCCCGCCGCCACGCCGGACGACCTGCTCTGCCTGTGCCGCGACACCGCCTTGCGGTGGGGTCGCGGCGTCAAGCGGACGGCGGGGGCCATGATCGGCCAGCCCGACTACGACGCCTATGTCCGCCACGCGGCCACGACCCATCCCGACCAGCCCCCGCTGGACAAGATCGCCTTCTTCCGCCTGCACGAACAGCGTCGCTTCGGCGGCTCGGGCGCCTTCAAGTGTTGCTGATCTAAAGGCCGGCGGGCTGGTCGGCCGACCGGACCCGGTCCGCTCCCTGCGCCTGGAGCGCGGCGATGGCCGCCTCCAGCGTCGGGTCCTCGCCCGCGCGGCGCTGGCTCACGGTGCGGGGCGCCGCGATGTCCGGGGTGACGCCGCGTTTCTCCAGCCGCACCCCGCCCGCCGTGACGAAGTTCGCCCGGCTCAGCGTCAGCTTGCCCCCGTCCGGCAGGTCCGTCTCCTGGGCGATCAGGACCGAGCCGATGGTCTTCTCGCCCACCACTATGCCCCGCCCGGCCTCCTGCAGGGCGGCGGGCGTCAGTTCGGCCGCGCTGCGGCTGCCCCGGTCCACCAGGACCGCGACCGGATTGGCCACCGGCGCGCTGCGGTCGCCGCAATCGCCTGAAGCCCGCAGGGTCACGGGCCGCCCGTTCCGTCCGGTTCGGGTCGCCCAGACCTGGTCGCGCGGCAGGAAACAGGTCAGCACCGACTCGGCCTCCCACAGCCGGCCGCCCGGATTGGCTCTCAGGTCCAGGATCACGTCCACATCCGACGGCAGACCGTCCAGCTCGCCGCCCAGCCAGCGCCCCAGCCCCGCATCGAACTGCTCCACCGTCAGCACCAGAACCCCCGGCCGGGACTTGTCGGCCGTGAACGGCTGCGGCCCGTCCATCAGCTGCGGGGTCAGGATGGTGTCGCGGCGCATCCCGGTCTCGTCCGTCAGAACCAGATGGACCGGCGTCCCCTCCTGCACCTCCACGTCCGGTCCCCACGGCCGACCATCGACGCTGTCCAGGGTCCAGCCCAGCTGCACCCCCGCCGCCTGGGCCGGAGAACCGTCGCGCACCCGTTCCACCGTCCACAGGTCGGGATCCTCGCCCCGCATCAGGGTCATGCCCATGACGGCCCGGCGCGCATACTGGGCGTCCTGGCGGCGCACGGCGGCCGGCGGGCTGGCGCCCGCATGGCCGTCGTCCAGCAGGTCCAGCATCGTATTGACGACCCGGTACAGCGCCCGGTCGTCGGCGGCCGCCAGGGCCTGGGGCCGGAACCGATCGCGCGCCGCGCCCCAGTCCACCCCATGCAGATCAGGATCGTAATAGCCGCGCCGCACCTCGCTCCAGACCGTGTCGAACACCCGCTGGTTCATCCGCGCCCGCTCGCGGCTGGGCGCGGCCACGACCGCCGCCGCCGGGGTCTCGGCGTAGGCCAGGGCCGCCGGCCCGCCGCAAAGCGGCAAGCTGAGCAACAAGAGGCTGAAAAGCCGGGCGGAACCTTTGACGGACATGCCGGCCATGTGACGCAAGACCGGTCCCGTCCTCAAGTCACGAATATGCGTTATTCGGGAATACGCGCCCCGTCCCAGGCGAACACCCCGCCGCTGTCGGCCGGCGTCAGCGCCGCCATGACCGCCAGCAGCCGTTCGGCGGAATAGTCGGGCGTGAACAGCCGCCCCTCCGCCACCCCCTTCTGGAACGGCGCGCTCAGGCCCGTATCCACCGTGCCGGGGTGCAGGCCCGCGATCACGGCCAGCGGATGACTGCGCGCCATCTCGATCACCAGATTGCGCAGGATCATGTTCAGCGCCGCCTTGGACGCCCGATAGCTGTGCCATCCGCCCAACCGGTTGTCGCCGATCGACCCCACCCGCGCCGACAGGGCCGCGAACACCGCCCGTCGGTCGCGCGGCGTCAGCGGCAGCAGGTGTTTCGCCGCCAGCGCCGGCCCCACGGCGTTGACGCGATAGTCCCTGAGCATGTGATCCACCTCGAGCTGCCGCAGGCTCCGTTCGGGCTGGAACCCGTCATGCAGCACGCCCGTCGCCAGCACGATCAGCGTCGGCGCCGCGCCCTGGCCGATTCGCCGCGCCGCCTCCGCCAGACTGGCCTCGTCCTCCAGATCGGCCGCCAGGGCCTGTGCGCCCGCGACCTCTTCCCCGGTTCGCGATATCGCCCAGACGGTCTGGTGCTTGCCCTCCACGATCAGGCGATCGACCAGGGCCCGGCCGAGGCCGCCCGTCGCCCCGATCACCACCGCCGATCCGTTCATCCCGTCTCCCCTCGCGTTTCGTCCCATGATAGGGGCGCGGCATGAGCATCACCACGGTCGGCCTCGATGCCGATGACACCCTCTGGCACAACGAGACGATCTTCCGCCTGACCCATGCGCGGTTCGTCGACCTGCTGGACGATCACGGCGACGCCGCGACCATCGAGGCGCGCCTGGCCGAAACCGAGCAACGCAACCTGCGCCTCTATGGCTATGGCGTGAAGGGCTTTACCCTGTCGATGATCGAAACAGCCATGGAGCTGTGCGAAGGCGGCGCCCCGCCCGAGGTCGTGCGCGAAATCCTGGCCGCGGGCCGTGAAATGCTGGCCCATCCGGTCGAGACCCTGCCCGGCGTGGACGAGGTGGTCTCCGAACTGGCCGAACACTACCGCCTGGTCCTGATCACCAAGGGCGACCTGCTGGACCAGGAACGCAAGCTGGCCGCCTCGGGCCTCGGCGACCGGTTCGCGGCGGTCGAGATCGTCTCGGAAAAGGACCGCTCCACCTACGACCGCATCTTCGCCCGCCACGGCACCGGCGCGGCCGAGGCCGTCATGGCCGGCAATTCGATGAAGTCCGACGTCCTGCCCGCCATCGCCGCCGGCGCCTTCGGCGTCCACATCCCCTATCACGTCACCTGGGCCCACGAACTGGCCGACGCCCCGGTGAACGAGCCGCGCTATGTCTCGCTCGCCCGGATCGACGAACTGCCGGACTGGATCGCGGCGATCGGCAATGGATAAGCTCTTGCCCCC
Organism: Brevundimonas sp. GW821-FHT10A07; assembly: GCF_059415785.1. NCBI lineage: Bacteria > Pseudomonadati > Pseudomonadota > Alphaproteobacteria > Caulobacterales > Caulobacteraceae > Brevundimonas > Brevundimonas sp. GW821-FHT10A07. Next base: position 142,940 of record NZ_JBWKNX010000003.1, on the reverse strand, counting down.
CCGCCCCTCCCTCTCTAAACGGGCCGCTTAACCGACAACCCGACGCGAGCTCCGCATGGCGACGCCCTGCGGCGGCTACGCGCGCGCAAACTACGAAGGAAGACGTCGCCCCTTGGACGCCTCGGACATCAGTCATGACGAACGCGACGCCATGGTGCGCGCGGCGCTGGCCGAACAGGGCGACAGCGGCGTGACTCCGCGCCACACGCTGTTCTTCTTCCTCGGCGACGAAGACGCCCATGGCGATCTGTGCGAGGTGGCGCGGCGCGCCGGCTTCATCGCGCGCGGCGACGGCGACATGACGATTCTCGAGACCACCATGGCCGTCGACGCGGAGAGTTTCGCTCCCGTCTCGTCCATGATGCAGACCTGGGCCGCGGCCTTCCAGCTGGAGTACGACGGCTGGGAATGCGCGGTCGTGACCCATTAGCGTTCAATAAGAAGAAGAGCTGGCGATGCCCAAGCGCACAGACATAAAATCCATCCTCATCATCGGCGCCGGCCCGATCGTCATCGGTCAGGCGTGCGAGTTCGACTATTCCGGCGTCCAGGCGTGCAAGGCGCTGAAGGCCGAGGGGTACCGGGTCATCCTGGTCAACTCGAACCCCGCCACCATCATGACGGACCCCGAGGTGGCCGACGCTACCTATATCGAGCCGATCACGCCCGAGATGGTCGAGAAGATCATCGCCAAGGAACGTCCCGACGCGCTTCTGCCGACCATGGGCGGTCAGACGGCGCTGAACACCGCCCTGGCCCTGGACGCCTCGGGCGCGCTGAAGAAGTACGGCGTCGAGATGATCGGCGCGAAGGCCGAGGTCATCGACAAGGCCGAGGATCGCCAGAAATTCCGCGACGCCATGGACAAGTTGGGCCTGGAAAGCCCCCGCTCCAAGGCCGCCCACTCGATGGAAGAGGCGCTGGAGGGTCTGGAGTACGTCGGCCTGCCCGCCGTGATCCGTCCGTCCTTCACCCTGGCCGGCACCGGCGGCGGCATCGCCTTCAACCGCGAAGAGTTCGAGGAGATCGTCCTCCGCGGCCTCGACCTGTCGCCGACGACCGAGGTGCTGATCGAGGAATCGGTGCTGGGCTGGAAAGAATACGAGATGGAGGTCGTCCGCGACACGGCGGACAACTGCATCATCATCTGCTCGATCGAGAACATCGACCCGATGGGCGTCCACACGGGCGACTCCATCACCGTCGCCCCTGCGCTTACGCTGACCGACAAGGAATATCAGCGGATGCGGACCGGCTCGATCAACGTCCTGCGCGAGATCGGCGTCGAGACCGGCGGATCGAACGTCCAGTGGGCCATCAATCCGGCTGACGGCCGGATGGTGGTGATCGAGATGAATCCGCGCGTGTCGCGTTCGTCCGCCCTGGCGTCCAAGGCCACCGGCTTCCCCATCGCCAAGGTCGCCGCGCGTCTGGCCGTCGGCTACACTCTGGACGAACTGCAGAACGACATCACCCAGGTCACGCCGGCCTCGTTCGAGCCGAGCATCGACTATGTCGTCACCAAGATCCCGCGCTTCGCCTTCGAGAAATACCCCGGTTCGGAGCCCCTGCTGGGCACCTCGATGAAGTCGGTGGGCGAGGTCATGGCCATCGGCCGCACCTTCCAGGAATCGATGCAGAAAGCCCTTCGCGGGCTTGAGACCGGCCTGTCCGGCTTCGACGAGATCGAGATCGAAGGCGTCGCTGACGTCGAGGACGCCGGCGCCGCCCGCGCCGCCGTGGTCCGCGCCCTGGGCATTCCGACGCCCGACCGCATCCGCGTCATCGCCCAGGCCTTCCGTCACGGCCTGACGGTGGAAGAGGTCAACGCCGCCTGTTCCTACGAGCCCTGGTTCCTGCGCCAGATCGCCGACATCGTGCGCGAGGAAGGCCATGTCCGGGTCAAGGGCCTGCCGACCGACCCGACCGAGTTCCGCCGCCTGAAGGCCAAGGGCTTCTCCGACGCCCGTCTGGCCCATCTTGTCGGGTCCACGGAAAAGGCCGTGCGCCTGGCCCGTCGCGGCCTGAACGTCCGCCCCGTCTTCAAACGGATCGACACCTGCGCCGCCGAGTTCGCCAGCGCCACCGCCTATATGTATTCGACCTATGAGACCGGCGCCCTGGGCCAGATCCCCGAGTGCGAGTCCCAGCCGTCGGACAAGAAGAAGGCCATCATCCTGGGCGGCGGTCCGAACCGGATCGGCCAGGGGATCGAGTTCGACTACTGCTGCTGCCATGCGGCCTTCGCCTTCGACGACATCGGCGTCGAGTCGATCATGGTCAACTGCAACCCCGAGACCGTCTCGACCGACTACGACACCTCCGACCGCCTGTATTTCGAGCCCCTGACGGCCGAGGACGTGCTGGAGCTGATCGAGGTCGAGCGTTCGAACGGCGACCTCATCGGCTGCGTCGTCCAGTTCGGCGGCCAGACCCCGCTGAAGCTGGCCCACGCCCTGCAAGAGGACAATATCCCCGTCCTGGGCACCAGCGTCGACTCCATCGACCTGGCCGAGGACCGCGAGCGCTTCCAGCAGATGCTGGAGGCCATCGGCCTGAAGCAGCCGCCCAACGGCCTGGCCCGCAGCGCCGAAGAGGCCGCGCAGAAGGCCGAAGAGGTCGGCTATCCCGTCGTGCTGCGTCCCTCCTACGTCCTGGGCGGCCGCGGCATGATGATCGTCCACGACCGCGAGCAGCTGGACCGCTACGTCCACGAGGCCATGCGCGTCTCGGGCTCCGACCCCGTCCTGATCGACCACTATCTGAACCGCGCCACCGAGGTGGACGTCGACGCCCTGTGCGACGACGAGACGGTCTTCGTCGCCGGCGTACTGGAACATATCGAGGAAGCCGGCGTCCACTCGGGCGACAGCGCCTGCTCCATGCCGCCCTGGTCCCTGTCGGCCGAGACGGTGGCCGAGCTGAAGCGCCAGACCACCGAAATGGCCAAGGCCCTGAAGGTGCGCGGCCTGATGAACGTCCAGTTCGCGATTGAAGAGCCGCACAGCGAGAACCCGCGCATCTTCGTGCTGGAGGTGAACCCGCGCGCGTCCCGCACGGCGCCCTTCGTGGCCAAGACCATCGGCCAGCCGATCGCCGCCATCGCCGCCAAGGTCATGGCCGGGGTGCCGCTGAAATCCTTCGGCCTGACCGACAAGCCCTACGACCATATCGCGGTCAAGGAAGCCGTCTTCCCCTTCGCCCGCTTCGCCGGGGTCGACACCATCCTGGGCCCGGAAATGCGCTCGACCGGCGAGGTCATGGGCCTGGACTGGAAGCGTGAGGGCGAGGCCGACATGGCCCCCGCCTTCGCCCGCGCCTTCGCCAAGTCCCAGATCGGCGGCGGCACCACCCTGCCCACCGCCGGCTGCGCCTTCGTCTCGGTCAAGGAAGACGACAAGCCCTTCATCATCGATGCGGTGAAGACCCTGCTGTCCGAAGGCTTCTCCATCATCGCCACCGGCGGCACCCGCGACTATCTGGCGACCCAGGGCATCGAGGTCGGCCTGGTCAAGAAGGTGCTGGAAGGTCGCCCCCACATCGTCGACGCCATGAAGAACGGCGAGGTCCACCTGGTCTTCAACACCACCTCGGGCAAACAGTCGCTGCAGGACAGCTTCAGCCTGCGCCGCACCGCCCTGATGATGAAGATCCCCTACTACACCACCACCGCAGGGGCCTTGGCGGCGGCCCAGGCCATCGGCGCCATCAAGGCCGGCGACCTGGATGTGCGGCCGATCCAGGACTACGCCTGATCACGAACGGGAGGGGCGTGCAGACGCCCCTCCGGCTGCGGTTTAGAAGGCGGCGAAGGCCGTCTCGTCCACGGTGACCTGTTCGACCATTTCCACGGTCACGCCCAGGCGCCTGTCCTTCAGCAAATCACAGAGCGCGTCTCCGTCCACCAGGTCGATGGCGGGGGCGCCGTCGCGCGTGGCCTCGCGCCGCGCATCGGCGGTGAAGGTGCCGGTGGTGATGATCAGCCCCTTGTTGGTGCGCCCGACCATGGCGCCGCGAAAGTCGCGCACGGCCCCGGCGCCGACCGAGCCGGAGTAGCGCTTGCACTGAAACAGGACGTGGAAGGACAGCAGATTGACCCGCAGCACGCCCGTCCCGTCGATCCCGCCGTCGCCGGACTTGCCCGTCACCTCCACCTTGATGAAGCCGAACTCGCGCAACAGACGCTGCATGTGTGACGGCCCGCACCTCATCCGACAGCCCCATGTGGGTCGCGACGTCGTCGACCATCTCCTCGATGGTCATAGACCGGCCCTTGGCCCGCAGCCGCTCGACGATGGGCCACATGAACAGGTGATAGGCGGGAACATCGGCGATCGTGGCCATCAGGCGTCGGTCTTCTTGCGGCGTTTGGGCTTGTCGGGCTTGGCCAAGAGGCCGGCGGTCATCTTCTCGTACAGCATGAACAGGTGCTCGACCCGCTCACGGTCGCTCTCGAACGGCGCCTTGCGGTAGAGGCGGTCCACCGCAAGGTCGAGCGCGCGGTGCGCCTTCCTAAGATCGGAAGGCATGACGTCGGGATCGTAGAGATCGGCCAGTGTCGCGCCCGGGTAGGCGGCACGAGCGTCAAGCACCCCCTGAGCGAGGGTGTCGAGGCGCGTCTTGTCGGCCTCGGTCAGCGAGGGCCAAGGAAATGTATTATAAACGAGTCCGGGCGAATAGCTAAAGTCACTCTTCATCCTCCCACCAATATAAGACAGCCATGCTATATGCATCGCGCTAGTCATTTGACCGAACAAAGACAGTGTAGCATCTTGTATTATAAGCAACTTGTTACTTGGGATCGTCGGCGGCTCAAGCCATCCGATTGGCACATAGGCACGACGCTCTGAACTTACCTCGGCCATCGCTAGAAATGGCCGATCTGGGACGACCGTCACATGATAACTGGTTGGCGAAGCAGCCAACTGCCGCCCCAGCGGCCCGCCTTCCGTTTCCCGGTGACGGCGCACATCGGCGATGCGTTGCCGAACCCTTGGCAAGTTTCTTACTGTCTCAGCGCTGGCCCCCTCTGGATAGATGATCCAACGTTCGCCGCCATTGATATGTTCGCGCCCACCCACGAAGGGGCGGATAATCGCTGCCGCCTCAGGTTCTGCGGTCAAGAATGCGCGGTGCTCTTCGGCAGTCAGGATATAGTGGCCTCCGTCAACCGGTTTTGATCCGACGCAGATTGGTGGCTTGCCCTTCAGGGAGCGCCGCGCACGCTCGACGACCAAGTGCCGGTTACTCAGCGCCGATGCGTCGAAGAGGTACGGTGAAAGCGCGATATGACGAGTTTCGTGAGGGTCGCCGTTGACGTGGTCATAGTCGAAAAGTCTTTTTTCTCCAGGTTCGTCGTCGCGACGCGTCATACCAACAACGACGACGTGGACGTGTGCTTTTCCGCGCGCGTCTGATCCCCATGCGAAGGTTCGATGAGCGAAAGCAATCTCCAGATTCCAGCGCTGGAACAGCGTGGGCCAAAGCTGGGCTACTTGCTCACCTTGCGTAATCGAGTTTGTCGCGACGAAAGCGATGCGCGCTTTGGAGTGCTGTACGTATTCGCCCGCCTTTAGAAACCACGCTGCGACGTAGTCGAGCCTGCTACCTGATGCACCCAACCGCGCCATCAGCACCCCAGCTTGATCCTGTTGTGCTTGGCCACGCATCACAAACCCGATGAACGGCGGGTTGCCCAGCACATAGCTGCACTTCTCCGGCGGCAGAACGGTCGTCCAGTCCACCTCCAGCGCGTCGCCGTGGACGATGTGCGGCGCCGCCTTCAGCGGAATCCGGGCGAAGACCTGCCCAAACTCCTGGCTCAGGCGGTTGTTCATGATGTGGTCCATCATCCACATCGCCGTTTCAGCAATGCGGGCGGGGAATTCGTCGATCTCGATACCGTAGAATTGGTTCACGTCCACCTTGGACAGGGCGGCGGCCTCAAGGTCCAACTGACCCGAGGGGTAGAGGGCCTTCAGCACCTCGATCTCGAGCAGGCGCAGTTCGCGATAGGCGATGATCAGGAAGTTGCCGCAACCGCAGGCCGGGTCGAACAGGTTCAGACCGGCCAGCTTGTCCTGAAAGGCGCGCAGGGCGGCCTCGCGGCCGCGTTTCAGGTCCAGGATACGCGCCAGTTCGGCGCGAAGCTCGTCCAGGAACAGGGGCTCGATGACCTTCAGGATGTTCTTTTCGGTCGTGTAGTGCGCGCCCTTGGCGCGGCGCTCCTTGGCGTTCATCACCGACTGGAACAGGGCGCCGAAGATGGCCGGGCTGATCTTCTCCCAGAAGAAGGCGCAGGCCTCCAGCAGACGGTCGCGCATGGCGCGATTGAAGGCCGGAATGGGCAGGGGCTCGGCGAAGAGATCGCCGTTGATATAGGGGAAGCGGGCCAGATCCTCGTCGAGGCTCTTCTGGCGCCGTTCGACCGGAGTGTTCAGAACCTGAAACAGCTCCGACAGCTTTGAACCCAAATCCGATCCGTCCTCAGCCGTGCGGTCGGTGATATAGGTTTCCAGCAACCCCAGCTCATTGAAGATGCCCGTGTCATCGGCGAAGAGGCAGAAGAGCAACCGCACCAGAAGACGTTCGAGAGGATGGCCGTCATAGCCTGACGCCTTCAGGGCGTCGTGGAGCTTTCCCATCAGCTCTGCGGCGACGATGTTGACGGGGTCCTGGTCTTTGAAGACCCGTTTTTCGACCCCGACGATGAAACCAAACGCCTCAACATGCCTCGGCAGGTCACTTAGGGCGAAGCGGGTCTCTTCGCGCGTGTCGAGATCGGTCAGGTGGAAGGTCTGGAAGTCGCAGACGAGAATGTAGCGCGGGAGTTCGTAGTCCTTCAGGCCAGGGAAATAATCCAGCGCCTGCTGTCGCGCGCGGCTCAGGTCTCTTCCGCCGGACTTCTGTTCGACCAGCAGCTTTCCTTTCCAGAACAGGTCGATGAACCCCTGTTTGTCGCCCAGCTTTTTGACCGGTTCCTCGAAGGTCGCGACCTTGCGACGCTTGACCCCGAAGATTTCGAAAAACTCGTTGTAGAAGGTCTGCGTATCGCCCCGTTCATATCGGGCGTCGGCCCACTCGCGCGCGAAGACCGCTGCGTTTGCGCGAATAGTGTTCCAGCTCAATCGCATTCAGACCCCCGTCATCAGACCCCGCGACCTAAGCCCGCTTCGCCGTCTGATTGCAACGCGTGAACGGCTCAATCCACCGCCTTGCCGATCAGACGCCATCCTCTAAGGTGGCCCTGGGGAACAAGGGGATCACGGATGAAACGCGCGATATTGACGACGGCCGCTCTGGCTCTGGCCCTGGCGGCCGGGACGCCCGTCCTGGCGCAGGACGCCGGCCTGAAGGCGGCGGTGAAGGCGGATTATGACGCCAATCTCGCGACCCTGTTCGACTGGTTCCACCGCAATCCCGAACTGTCGGGGCAGGAGGTCCAGACCTCGGCGCGGCTGGCGCGCGAGCTGACGGCCCTGGGATATGAGGTCACGACCGGCGTCGGCGGCACGGGCGTGGTCGCGGTGCTGAAGAACGGCGACGGGCCCACCGTCATGATCCGCGCCGACATGGATGGTCTGCCGTTGCAGGAACGCTCGGGCCTGGCCAACGCCTCGACGGCGCGCCAGCTGGACGCCGACGGGGTCGAAAAGCCGGTCATGCACGCCTGCGGCCATGATGTGCACATCACCGCCCTGGTCGGCACCGCCCGCCAGATGGCGGCGCGCAAGGCCAACTGGTCCGGCACCCTGGTCCTGATCGGCCAGCCGGCGGAGGAGCGGATCTTCGGCGCCCGGGCCATGATGCAGGACGGCCTCTATAGCCGCTTCCCCAAGCCGGACTACGCCCTGGCCTTCCACGTCTCGGCCGACACCCCGACCGGCAAGATCGAGGCCCCGCTGGACATCACCTCGTCCAGTTCGGACAGCGTCGATATCGCGGTGCGCGGCGTGGGCACGCACGGCGCCTATCCGCACCTGGGGGTCGATCCGGTGCTGGTCGCGTCCCAGATCGTGGTCTCGCTCCAGACCCTGCGCAGCCGCGAGGTCAGTCCGCTGGAGGGGGCGGTGGTCACCGTCGGATCGATCCACGGGGGGATCAAGCACAACATCATTCCCGAACAGGTCGATCTGCAACTGACCGTCCGCGCCGACAGCCCCGAGGTTCGCACGACCCTGCTGGACGGCATCGACCGGGTGGCCCGCAACACGGCCCTGGCCCTGAACGTGCCCGAGGACCGCCTGCCCGTCGTCACCCGCTCGGCGACCGAGACCACGCCGGCGACCATCAACGATCGCGAGACCGCCCAGCGGGTGCGCGACATCTTCGCCTCGACCTTCGGCCCCGACGTGCTGCGCGACACGCCGCGCGGCGGCATGGGGGCCGAGGACTTCGCCTATTTCGTCCAGCCCGAGACCGGGGTGAAGGGCGTCTATTTCAGCGTCGGCGGCACGCCCGAGGCCGAGCTTGAGCAGGCCGCCGGCCACCATTCGCCCCTGTTCAAGATCACGCCGGAACCGGCCGTCACCCTGGGCGTCGAGGCCTCGGTCGCGGCGGCCGAGGGCCTGATGCCCCGCACGAACTAGAGGTCAATTAGGCGGCTTCGGCCGCCTCTTCCTCCCCGTCCTCTCCCGCCACGATCCGCGTCGCCGCCAGATCGCCGGTGACATTGCCGACAGTGCGGAAGATGTCGGGGATGACCTCAACCGCCAGCAACAGCGGCAGCACCCCCAGCGGCAGGCCCATGGCCAGACAGATGGGGCCGACGCTGGCGAAGAAGCTGACCTGGCCCGGCAAGCCGACCGAGGCGATGGACACCGCTATGGCCGTCAGCCCGCCTGCGATTAGCGCGGCCAGGCTCAGCTCCACCCCGTTCAGCTGGGCGACATACAGACAGACCGCCAGATTGGCGACCGGGCTGGTGATGCGGAACACCGCCACCGCCAGCGGCAGGACCAGGCCCGCCGAGGTCTGAGGCACGCCCAGCCAGTCGCGCGCCCGTTCGATCATCACCGGCAGGCTGGCCAGGGACGACTGGGTCGAGACCGCCACCACCTGGGCCGGGGCCACGGCGCGCGCGAACCGGCCCAGCGAAATCCGCCCCCAGACCGTCGCCACCACATAGATGATCAGGATCAGGCCGATCTGGCTCAGGCAGACGATGGCGACATAATGGGCCAGGGTGCCCGCCACGCCCAGCCCGGCTCTCAGGCCCACGCCCAGCGCCAGGGCGAACACCCCGAACGGCGCGGCCAGCAGCACCCAGTGGACGATCACCACCAGGGTCTCGGCCACCGCCTCGAAGAAGCCCGCCAGGGGCCGGCGCAGGTCGGCCTTGATCCGGGTCGCGGCGAAACCGAAGGCCAGGGCGAAGACCACCACGGCCAGGACCCCGTCGTCCGCCGCCGCCTTGATCAGATTGGCCGGCGCCAGACTGGCCAGGAAGGCGCGCAACCCGTCGGTCCGCGCCGCCTCGCCCACCGTCGCCAGCGAATCCGCCGGAACCCCGGCCAGCAGCGCCCGCCCCGCCTCCGGATCGATGGGCCACAGCGCCAGCAGCCCCAGGCCCGCCAGGATCGCATAGACCGTCGCCCCGACCAGCAGCAGGCCGAACACCGTCAACGACCGCACCGCGATCCGCCCCGTCGCCGCCGCGTCGGCGATCGAGACGATGCCCGTCACCAGCAGGCTGAACACCAGGGGGATGACCGTCATCCGCAACGCGTTCAACCACACCTGCCCCAGGCTCTCGACCACGCCCAGCGCGCCGGTCAGCCAGGGGGCGTCAGCCTCCTGCGCCAGGGCGCCGACGACGACCCCGGCGGCCAGGGCCGCGATGACGAAAAAGCTCAGCGAGGTGAAGAAGGCGGCGACGCGAGATCTGTTCATGACGCACGGCTAGCATCGCTTTCGCCGTCGCGCGCGCCAAACCTTCTGTGATCGGCCTTCAGTTCATGTCGTCGCAGGTCGAAACGCGCCGCCGGCCGAGGCGTTGAGCCGACGAAGGAGATTCCATGTCCCGTCTGCACAAACTCGTTCCCCTGCTCGGCGGCCTGCTGCTGTCCCGGAGCGGCCGCCGCGTCGCCGGGCGTCACGCCGGCAAGCTGGCCCTGGCCACCCTGGCCTATGAGGTCTGGCGCAGCCGACGCGAGGGCGCCCGCCCCAAGGTCCGCCCCGGCCCCCGTCCGCGCTGGAGCGGCCGCTCCCCGCGATAGGCCTCGACTTCCGGCCTCACGATGGGGATAGTCGAACCCGTTCGAACGGAGCCTCCATGATCAAAGTCCATCATCTGAACGACAGCCGTTCTCAGCGCGTGCTGTGGCTGCTGGAAGAACTGGGCCTGGACTATGAGGTGGTCCGTTACGAACGGGACGCGACCAGCCGGCTTGCGCCCCCGGAACTGCTGGCCATCCATCCGCTCGGCAAGTCGCCCGTGATCCAGGACGACGGCGTCACGGTCGCCGAGACCGGCGCCGTGGTCGAGTATCTGCTGGACACCTATGGCGAGGGCCGCCTGCGCCCGGCCGCCGGTTCCGAGGACGCCCGACGCTTCACCTATTGGCTCCACTACGCCGAGGGTTCCGCCATGCCGCCCCTGCTGCTGAAGCTGGTGTTCTCCATGCTGCCGCGGCGCGCGCCCGGCCTCGTCCGACCCTTGGTCAAGAGCATAGCCGCCAAGGCCCTGACCGGTTTCGTCGATCCGCAGCTGCGGGCCCACGTCGGCTTCTGGGAGGACGAACTGGGACGGTCGGAGTGGTTCGCAGGCGACCGGTTCACCGCCGCCGACATCATGATGAGCTTCCCGGTGGAGGCCGGCGCCGACCGGGCCTTCGACCCGGCGACCAAACCCCGACTGAGGGCCTTCCTCGACAAGATCCACGCCCGCCCGGCCTATCGCCGCGCACTGGAACGGGGCGGGGCCTACAGCTACGCCTGAGGCGAAGACACGGCTCGGACGCAACCCGGCGACGTCACGGGCGTTAAGAGCCCATGCAGTTTCGAACCATTCAGATCGTAGCGGGCCTGACGGCGGCGGTAGCCTTCGTTCTGGCCTTCATGGCCGCCGGCGCCGCCCTCGTGTCCGGCCTCTTCATGCTGGCCGGTCTCGCGGCGGTCGCCTGGCTGGCCTACAGCCTGATCAAGGGCGTCGTGCACCGCGACGACAAGTCCGAACCGCCGGCCCGCGCCTGACGCCTCCATCGATAACGGGGCTCGCTCTTGAAATCCTGAACGAGAAACCCTAATATTGATGCCCGGCCGCGCCCGCCCCGCGGCCTTTTGTGTGCCTACTCCGCGTCTTTCCAGTCTCCGGGCGAACCAGAAAAATCACGACACCAATGGAAAAAGTGCCGATGACGGCCGAGGGCTACCGTGTCCTCGACGATCAACTGAAGCAATTGAAGTCGGTCGAAAGGCCGAGCGTCATTGCGGCCATCTCTGAGGCCCGCGAGCATGGCGACCTGTCCGAAAACGCCGAATACCATGCCGCCAAGGAGCGTCAGGGCTGGATCGAAGGCCAGATCGCCGAGATCGAGGACAAGATCAGCCGCGCCCAGGTCATTGACGTGTCGAAACTGTCGGGCAGCCAGGTCAAATTCGGCGCCACGGTCACCGTGGTCGACGAGGACACCGAGGACGAGGCCCGGTACCAGATCGTCGGCGAACACGAAGCCGACGTGAAAAAGGGCAAGGTCTCGATCGCCTCGCCCATCGCGCGCGCCATGATCTCCAAGGAGGTCGGCGACGTGGTCGAGGTCAACACCCCCGGCGGCGTCAAGGCCTATGAGATCCTCAAGGTCGAGTGGAAGTAAGATCGTGACCGGCGCCGCAGAAACACGCCCGCCTCTGGTGTCGCATGTTTCTGTGGGCGTCTCCGATCTTGAGAAGGCGGGCGCCTTCTATGACGCCGCGCTCGGCGCGTTGGGGATCGGCAGGGTCATGGACCATGTCATGGGCATGGCCTATGGCCGCGCCTTTCCCGAATTCTGGGCCTCCATCCCCCATGATCGCCAGCCATGCTCCGCAGGCAATGGCGTGCATGTCTGTTTCGCCGCATCCGATCGGGACGCCGTTGATCGTTTCCACGCCCAGGGCCTGGCGGCGGGCGGCCGCGATGACGGCGCCCCCGGGTTCCGGCCCGACTACGCGCCGGGCTATTATGCCGCCTTCCTGCGCGACCCTGACGGAAACAAGCTCGAGGCCATGACATGGGTCAGGCCGGCGTCGATCGACGCGTGACCGCCCCCTCGTCTTCCCGCGCCCTGACCATCTGGGTCGTCTCGGACGGCCGCGCCGGGATCGAGAACCAGGCCCTGGGCCTCGCCGAGGCGGTGGAACGCCTGACCCCGGCCGAGATCGCCGTCAAACACATCCGCTGGCGCCCCCTGTTCGACCGCTTGCCGTCGGCCTTCAAGACCCCGGCCATGCTGGCGCCGACGTCCGACCCGCTGACGGCGCCCTGGCCCGATCTGTGGATCGCCACCGGCCGCGCCACCCTGCCGCTCTCGACCCGCGTCAAGACCTGGAGCCAGGGCCGCACCTTCGTGGTCCAGACCCAGGACCCGCGCTGGTCGAACGCCAGCTACGACATGATCGTCGCCCCCGCACACGACGGCCTGTCGGGCGACAATGTCTTCGAGATCACCGGCTCGCCCCACCGCATCACGCCCGCGCGGATCGCCCAGGCCGCGCCCGCCTTCGCGGACCGGATCGCCCCCCTGCCCCATCCCCGTGTCGCGGTGCTGATCGGCGGCAGATCCAAGGCCTTCGACCTCACCGAGGCCCATGCGGCGGACCTGGCCGACCAGATCGCGGACGCCGTCCGCGCATCCGGGGGATCGCTGATGCTGACCTTCTCGCGCCGCACGCCCGAGGCCGCCAGGGCCGTCATGACCGCGCGCCTGTCCGACCTGCCGGGCTGGATCTGGGACGGGGCCGGCGACAATCCCCTGTTCGGCTTCCTGCATTTCGCCGACCATATCCTGGTCACCGAGGACAGCGCCAATATGGCCGCCGAGGCCGCCTCGACCGGAAAGCCCGTCCACGTCCTGCCCATGATCCCGCTGAAGTCCGGCGACAAGTTCGCCCGGCTGCACGATGACCTGGCCGAACGCGGCGCCACCCGTCCGTTCAACGGGACACTGGACGGCTGGACCTACGACCCCCTGGCCGAAACCGAGCGCGCGGCGCGGGCTGTGCTGGAAGCGATGGGGACACGCTAAGCCCAACTACGTTCCGCTCATCCCGGCGAAAGCCGGGACCCAGAGCTTTGGGCGTTCAGATTAGGGCCGGGACTCACCGCTTTCGATCCAGCGAATCGCCGAGCGAAAGAACTGGGTCCCGGCTTTCGCCGGGATGAGCGGGATATGGGCTGGTCAGTCGCCCCCGCCTCCGCCGTCTCCGCCGCCGTCGGAACCCCCGTCATGGCCGTAATGATGCGTGTCCCCTCCGTCGAAAATCACTGGCCCGCCGCCGTCCGAACCCTCGCCCCTCTTCGACTTGGGTTTCGCGCTGAAGACCACGCCCAGTCCAGCGCCGATGGCGACCCCGACCCCGATCCCGAGAGCCAGATTGTCCAAGGCCAGGCCCAGCGCGACCCCGATCGCAATCCCCACGCCTATGCCGATCGGAAAGACAGCCGCCTTGTTGTCGCTCATCCCCGTCTCCCTTTGCACCCAAGGCGAGACTAGCATCGCGCAAACGGGAATCAGCGCCTAAATAGGCGTCATGACCCAAGCTCGTACCGTCCGCGTCGCCATCATCGGTTCCGGCCCCGCCGGCTGGACCGCCGCCATCTACGCCGCCCGCGCCTCGCTGAACCCCGTCGTCATCGCCGGAATCCAGCCCGGCGGCCAGTTGACCATCACCACCGACGTCGAGAACTATCCCGGCTTCGCCGAGACGATCCAGGGCCCCTGGCTGATGGAGCAGATGCAGGCTCAGGCCCTGCACGTCGGCACGGAAGTCATCCACGACATCGTCGTCTCCGCCGACCTGTCGCAACGTCCGTTCAAGCTGAAGCTGGACGGCGGCGAGGAGATCCTGGCCGAGACCGTCATCATCTCCACCGGCGCCCAGGCCAAATGGCTGGGTCTGGAGTCAGAGGCCGCCTACCAGGGCTTCGGCGTCTCCGCCTGCGCCACCTGCGACGGCTTCTTCTATCGCGGCAAGACCGTCGTGGTCGTCGGCGGCGGAAACACTGCTGTCGAAGAGGCGCTGTTCCTGACCAATTTCGCCTCCAAGGTCACGGTCGTCCACCGCCGCGACGAGTTCCGCGCCGAGAAGATCCTTCAGGACCGCCTGTTCGCCAATCCCAAGGTCGAGGTGATCTGGAACTCGGCGATCGAAGAAATCGTCGGCGTCGTGGACGGCATGGCCAAGAACGTCACCGGGGTCCGGCTTAAGAACGTCGAGGACGGCTCGACCCGGGACATCGCGGCGGACGGCGTCTTCATCGCCATCGGCCACGCCCCGTCGTCGGAACTGTTCAAAGGCCAGCTCGAGACCAACTCGGGCGGCTATCTGCGGGTCAAGCCGGGCACGGCGCAAACCGCCATCGAGGGCGTATGGGCAGCCGGCGACGTGACCGACGACGTCTATCGCCAGGCCGTCACGGCGGCGGGCATGGGCTGTATGGCCGCGCTGGAGGCCAGCCGCTTCCTGGCCGAAGAAGACCACGCCAAGGCTCACCATCCGATCAGCCACAAGGAAGCGGAAAAGATCGGGGTCTGGTGAACGCCTGCCTCCCGGCCGCCTGAAACCTCAGGGGCCGGGAGGACGTCAGGCGAACAGTTGCAGGCCCGGCGGCGCGTATTCCACCGGCTCGCCGTGTCTGCAGCGAAGGGCGTAGTCGATCGCCTTCTGGACGCATCGCTCGTCGGTCGGTTTCGACAGGACGCCCATGGCGCCGGCCACGCCGTCGCGCACCATGCCGGGATTGGCCGTCATGAACAGGACGGTCACGCCCATGTCCTGACCCAGTTCCCGACCCAGACTGATGCCGGTAGGTCCGTCGGACAGGTGGATATCGACGAGGGCCAGGTCCACATCGATCTCTCGCGCCATGTCGCGCGCGCCCTTCGCCGTCGCGGCCACGCCGACGACCTCATGACCCAGATCCTCCAGGACGAAGCGCAGTTCCATGGCGACCAGGGCTTCGTCTTCGATGATGAGGATACGCGCGGTCATGGATATTGAACTTGTGTGCGGGAACGAACACAACGCAGATGGAAGGGATCGGTTTCAGGCCAAGGCGATCTAATGCGCCTTTTCGGCCGCCCTGCGACGGGAAAGCGCCGTGGCCGGCAAATCCACCAGGATTCGAAGGCCTTCGGGACGCCAATCCCGAACCAGCCGCCCGCCCAGCTGGCCTTCGACGGACAGCGAGGCCAGGGACGATCCGAAGCCCGTTCGTGTCGGCGCCTCTGACACAGGGGGGCCGCCGGTTTCGATCCAGGTCAGGATGAACCGGTCCTCTTCCAGCCGCGTCGTCAGATCCACCCGCCCCCCGGTCCGGGACAGGGCCCCGTACTTGGCGGCGTTGGTCGCCAGTTCATGGAACAGCAGGGCCACCGACGTCGCCGCCTGATCGTCGAAGACCGCGTCGTCGCCCGCGAGATGGACCCGGGCTGCGCCTGCGTCATCGGCATAGGCCTGGAACAGGTCCGACAGGAAGGCGTGCAGCGTATTGGCGCCGACCGTCGGCTGCGACGTCTCGGTGTGCGGCCGCACGAACTCGTGGGCGCGCGCCAGGGCCGTGATTCGCGTCCGCAAGGAGGCGGCGAACGCCCGCGCCTCCGGGTACTGCCGCGCCGAAAGGGCCACCAGGGCCGTGATGACGGCGAAGATGTTCTTGATGCGGTGGCTCAACTCCTGGCTGATCAGTTCGCGGCCCTGCTCCAGCCGCTTCAGCTCATCGATGTCGGTGCAGGTGCCGAACCAGCGGCTGATTTCGCCGTCCGGGTTCCGCACGGCCGCCGCCCGCCCCAGGGTCCAGCGATAGACGCCGGAATGGTGTTTCAGCCGGTATTCGATCTCATAGGGCTCGCCGGTCGCCAGGCATCGCCTCCAGCGCTCCATCGCTCTGGGCTGGTCCTCGGGATGGAACATGTCGGTCCAGCCCTCGCCGTCGGTCGATCCGGCGGGCACGCCGGTGAACTCGTACCAGCGCGCATTGTAGTAATCGTGGAAGCCGTCCGGTCGCGTCGACCACACCATCTGCGGCATGGCGTCCGCCAGGACCCGAAACTGGGCCTCGCTGGCGCTGAGCCGCGCGGCGATGGCCTCCAGCTCGGCGTCCGCCTGTTTCCGGTCGGTGATATCCACGACGACGCCCGAAAACCGTACGGGCGCGCCGGTCGGATCGAAATAGACCTGGCCGCGGGCCACGATCCAGCGCACCTGGCCCTGGGCGTCGCGCACCCGGTACTCGCTATGGAAACGACCTTCCCCCGACATTGCGGCCTGAATCTCCGCCTGGACCCGCGCTTCGTCCTGGGGATCCACGGATCGGGTGAAGTCGGCGATCGGCGCGCCCGCGCGGGCCACGACGGGATCGACGCCGTACATGGCCGCAAACCGTTCGTCGGCGACGACCCGGTCCGCCACGATGTCCCAGTCCCATGCGCCGACATAGTTCGACGCCTGCAACGCCCGGCGGGTGGTGTCCTCGCTTTCCTCGCGCTGGCGCAGGACGCGGCGCAGCTCCAGCTGGGACATGACCTGGTCGGCCAGGGTCTGCAGCGCCATCTGCTGCAGATCGGTCAGTCCCTCGGGACGCGCCTTGGTGTCGAGCACGCACAGGGCGCCCAGCGGCACGCCGTCCTGCGTCTTCAACAGCCGCCCGGCGTAGAAACGCAAATGGGGTTCGCCCGTCACCAGGGGATTGGCGGCGAAGCGCGGGTCCAGGGACGCGTCGCGCACCACCATTCCGTCCGCCTGCAACAGCGTATGGGCGCAGAAGGAGGTGGCCAGAGGCGTCTCTCGCACGCCCAGCCCTGCCTCGGCCTTGAACCACTGGCGGTCTGCATCGATCAGATTGACCACGGCGATGGGCGCCTCGCAGATCCGCGCGATCAGGGCGACGATGTCGTCGAAGGCGGCCTCCCGGTCGGTGTCCAGGACCCCGTAGTCCCGAAGGATCGCCAGGCGCTTGGACTCGTCCCACCGCGAACTGTCTTTATCGGCGTGGGTCAAGCAGGCGTCCTCGCTGGGCCGGTCGTTCCGGTCGATCATGTGAATGCTCTGCCCACGCGAAGCGTTGCAATGCGCGGGTCGGCTCGTATCAGGACGCCGGTCGGCCGATTTCCTCGACCGGCATGTCCGCCACGCCTTCGGGCGCGACCGCGACGGCTGCAGCGGGCTGTTCCAGCGTGCGCAGCCGGGCGTTTATGGCGACGACTTCCTCCTGGGTCGGCAGGCGACGGCCGCCCAGACTGACCACGCCGACGACGCGTTGCTGGCCGTTGATCTCGACGGTCTTGATCGGCGCATCCCCGCCTGGCGCCGCCACAGTGTCGGGATCGGCGCCGCCGGTCGCCTGACCGGGCTGGACGCCCGGCCGCGGCCGCGAGAACCGCGCCTCGTCGATCACCGGCTCATGGCCCTTGTAGACGGTGCGGAAGGCGGCGGTTTCGCCGTACAGGCCCTTCCAGCGATAGAAGACATGCACGCCGATCTTGTTGACCCGGGCCACCGACGGCGACCACCAGGGGTTCACATAGTCGGCGTGGTAATGGGTGGCGGTCCCGACCTGCTGGGCGACCGCGCCGTTCAGCGCCTTCTCCGCCACCTTGCGCGCCCGCTCCCAGGCCCAGGCGACCGGCGCCTGGGACAGGGATCCATCGCAGGTGAAGCTGAACTGACAGCCCGTGGTCCGCTCGGCGCCCTCGAACACAACGCCGCAAATGGTGTTGGCGTAGTTGGGATCGCGCACCCGGTTCAGCACCACCTGGGCCACGCCGGCCTGACCGGCGTCCGGCTCCAGCGCCGCTTCGAAATAGACGGCCTGGGTCAGGCATCGCAGGGCGCGGCGCCGATCCTCGGCGCTGCCCTTGAAGACGAAGGACCGGGCGGGCCGCAGGGCGCCGGTCGCCAGCATCGCCCCGTCGGTGGAATAGGCCGCCGGCTGCAGCAGGCTCGGGTCATGACGCTGGGCCAGGGCCAGTTGCGAAGGCGTCAGACGCCCCTTCACGGCGTCCAGGCCGTGAGCGCTCATGTCCCCGCCGGTGATCCGGGCCACGGCCTCGGCCGTGCGGTCGGCGTCGGGACGCACGCTGGACCCGGCGGCCATGGCGACGCCCAGCACCGCGCCGGCCGCAGGCAAGGCCGCCGCCGAGCGCTTCAGCGCCGTCCAGATCATCTTCCAGTGGGCCAGTGTCATTCAAATCCAGAAAGGAGACGACGCTCCGGGAGCCGGAGCGTCGTCGTCGTCAGCCCTATGCGCGGACTTCGGGGCCGTTTTCGGGCGCCCGCAGACCGATGTTATCGGCCGCCGAGCGTGGAGCGCAGCATCCAGGCGAACTTTTCGTGCGAGCCCAGGCGCTGGGTCAGCAGATCGACGGTCACGTCGTCTCCATCGCCGTCCGCCACGTCCAGAGCCGCCCTCATGGTGGCGATCAGGGTCTCGTGGTCGCGCATCAGCTCGCGCAGCATCTCGGGCGCGTCCTTTTCCGGGTCGCCGTCGCGGATGCTGGTCAGGTTGGCGAAGGTGCCATAGCCCTGAGGCGCGAACTCGCCCAGCGCCCGGATACGTTCGGCGATGTCGTCCAGCGCCTCCCACTGATCGCGATACTGCTGCTCCAGCAGATTGTGCAGGGCGAAGAACTCCGGCCCCCGCACGTTCCAGTGATAGCCGTGGGTCTTCAGATAGACGGCGTAGGCGTCGGCGAGAACGCGTGTCAGCTGTTGGGCGACGTCGCCACGCTCGGTCTGGGACAGGCCGGTGTCGATCGTGTCAGTCATGTTGCGCTCCGTGGGTTGATTGACTTTACGCCGGAACGGGTCCGGTCGAATATGGCTGTCAGGAACGCGAAGCGCGAGCGAGCGTTGCATGAACAAGCGTCACTTTAGAACGACGCGTCGGGAGCGGGCGAAGCATGGACCCAGCTGTGGTCTTCAGGCGACTTCGGGACGCCGACGGAGGTCTGCTGGCGCTCGCGCGGCTCAAGCCGGGTTCGGTCTGGACCCGGATTTTCATCGGACTGATCGGGGCCGGCGCCGCCCTGTTGCTGCGCGCAGCCGGAGCAGCCTTCTACGGCGAAATCACCGGCTTCATGATCCTTCTGCCCGGCGTCATCCTGGCGGCCCTGGCGGGGGGCCGGCTTTCGGGCGCCACGGCGCTGGCGGCATGCCTGATCGGGGGCTGGTCCTTGGTGATCGTCAGCAGCGGCTCGAAGCCGGGGATGCCCCCCGGTCTCAGCGTCGTGGCGACCTTCAACTTCATCGTGGTCGGCCTGTTCTGCGCCTGGATGGGCGCCTGCCTGCGCGGCGCGCTGGCGCAGCTGGACGCGGTCGTCTCGGCGCTGTCCCTGTCCAACGCGCGCATCGACGAGACCGAAGGACGGTTGCAGATCGTCAGCGAACTGGCCCCCGTCATGCTCTGGATGACCGACGAGACCGGCCGCGTCATCCATCTGAACAACGACCAGCGCCTGTTCTGGGGCGGACTGGACGATCCCAGCGATTTCGACGCAGACGCCTTCCTTCACCCGGACGACCGGGACCATGTGCTGTCCGTCTGCCGTCAGGCTGATCGGGACCATGTCGCCTATGTCGTCGAGGGGCGTCACCGTCGCCACGACGGCGAATGGCGCGTCCTGCGCAGCGAAGCCCGGCCCCGCCTGAACGCCGACGGCCGCTTCATGGGCATGATCGGGGTCAACATCGACGTCACCGAGGCCCGCGCCGCCGAGGCCGCCCTGCGCGACAGCGAAACCCGGTTCCGTCTCCTGGCGGACACGGCCCCTTCGCCCATCTGGCTGACGGATGTCGATGGGGCGGTCGAGTTCGCCAATATCGCCCTGACCGACTTCTACGGCGGCACGGCCGCCTCCCTGAGCGGCCACGGCTGGAAACAGACCATCCATCCCGATGATCAGCCGCAGGTCGAGGCCGCCCAGGCCGGCGCCCGACCTGATCTTCGCCCCTATGGGTTCGAGGCTCGGTTCCG
The DNA here is from genome assembly GCF_059415785.1 of Brevundimonas sp. GW821-FHT10A07. Taxonomy (NCBI): domain Bacteria; kingdom Pseudomonadati; phylum Pseudomonadota; class Alphaproteobacteria; order Caulobacterales; family Caulobacteraceae; genus Brevundimonas; species Brevundimonas sp. GW821-FHT10A07. The sequence continues at coordinate 122,770 of NZ_JBWKNX010000003.1, read as the reverse complement.
GCGTCACGACGGGGCGTGGCGCTGGATGCGCGTCGCCGTGGAGCCGCGCTTTGACAAGGCCGGGGTCTTTCTCGGCTACGCCGGCATCTCCTTCGACACCACCGAGAACCGGGAGGCGCTCGAAACCGCCGCCCGCGCGGAACGGCAGCAGGCTTTCCTGCTGGCCCTCAGCGACCGGCTGCGCGACCTGTCCGACCCGGGTCTCATCATGAGCGAGGTCGAGGCGTCGATCGGACGTCTGATCGCAGCCGACCGCGTCGGCTATGGCGAGATCGATCCGGACACCGGCCTCATCTCAGTGACCGGCCAGTGGGCCGCCGACGACGGGGCCGTTCGGGACAGGATCAGCCTTGACGCCTTTGGCGAGGGCCTGATCGCCGACCTGGCCCAGGGCCGCACCGTCCGGATCGACGACGTGTACGAGGATCCGCGCACCGCCGTCGTCGCGAGCGCGTTCGACGCCATCGAGACTCGCGCCCTGATCCGCGCGCCCCTGATCCGCGCAGGCCGTCTGCGCGCCTTCCTGTTCGCCCACGCCTCTGGTCCCCGTCGATGGACCGAGGCCGAGGCGCGCCTTCTGGAGGAAGTCGCCGCCCGCACCTGGACCGAGGTCGAGCGCGCCCGCGCCGAGACCCAGACCCGCGAGAGCGAGGAACGGTTCCGGGCCATCGCCGATACGGCGCCGGTGCTGATCTGGGTCACGGATCAGGATCGCCAGCGCTCCTTCGTCAACCAGGCCTATGTCGACTTCTTCGGCGCCGACTATGAATCGGCGCGGGCCGCAGACTGGCGTTCGTCCCTCCATCCCGACGACGTCGCCCGCATCGTCCAGGAATCGGCCGACGGCGAGGCGACCGGCCAGCCCTTTTCCATGGAGGCCCGCTATCGTCGCCATGACGGCGAATGGCGCTGGCTCAAGTCCTTTTCGCGTCCCCGCCTGACGGGACAGGCGGTGGTCGGTTTCGTCGGCGTCGCCTTCGACGTCACCGACATGCGCGAGGCCCAGGCGCGGCTGACTGAATCGGAAGTCCGCTTCCGCACCGTCGCCGACAGCGCCCCGGCCCTGATCTGGATGACGGACGCCACGCCATCGATCATCTTCGGCAACAAACGCTATCGCATCTTCTGCGGCATCCGCTCCAATCGGCAGTTGGCCGACGCCTGGCGGCGCCTGATCCATCCCGACGACGAGACGGTGTTCGACGCCGCCTTCGCCCGCGCCTTCCAGGCCCGCGACCGGTTCGAGGCGCTCAGCCGGGTCAATCATCCCACCCTGGGCCTGCGATGGATCCGCACCGAGGGCGTGCCGCGCTTCGACGCCTCGGGCGTCTTCCAGGGCTATGTCGGCGCCAGCCTGGACGTCACCGACGCCAAACGGGCAGAGGACGACCTGAAACGCATCAATGAGCTGCTCGAGGACCGGGTGGCCGAGGCCCTGACGGAAAAGGCCGCCGCCGAGGCCCACCTGATGCATGCCCAGCGGATGGAGGCCGTGGGCCGGCTGACCGGAGGCGTGGCCCACGACTTCAACAATCTGCTGACGGTCGTCATCGGGGCCCTGGACATCATCCTGCGCTCGGACGACCCGGCCAAGAAGAAGAAGCTGGGCGAGGCCGCCCTGGCCGCCGCTCGGCGCGGCGAGAGCCTGACCCACCAGTTGCTGGCCTTCTCGCGCCGCCAGGCCCTGCGCCCAGAAGCCATCGACCTGAACGGCCTGATCCGCGAGGGCGAGCCCCTGCTGCGTCGCGCCGTCGGCGAGGCGGTCGACTTCAAGGTCAAGCTGAAGCGCGGGGGCGTCCGCGCGAACGTGGACCCGGCCCAGTTCGAGGCCGCCCTGCTGAATCTGATCGTCAACGCCCGCGACGCCCTGGGCGACGTCACCGGCGGCCCTATGCGCGACGGCGCCCCAATGGGCGCGCCCCCGGCCGCGCAGGTCCGCGAGGGAGCGAGGATCACCGTCCAGACGATGACCTGTTCGGTCGAACCCGGTCAGGTCGCCGAACTGGCGCCCGGCGACTATGTCTGCGTGTCGGTGTCGGACAACGGATCCGGCATGCCGGCCGAGGTCATCGACCGCGTCTTCGAACCCTTCTTCACGACCAAGCCCGTCGGCAAGGGCACGGGACTGGGGCTCAGCCAGGTCTATGGCTTCGCACGCCAGTCGGGCGGCGGGGTCCATATCGCCTCCACGGTCGGGCGCGGGTCCGAAATCCGTCTCTATCTGCCGCCCCTCCAGCCCCAGGAGACCGCGGCTCCCGCCCCCGTTCCCATCAGCGCGGACGTCGCCTTCGCCAAGGGCGGCCGCATGCTTCTGGTCGAGGACGACGCCAGCGTGGCGGCCGTGGCTCTGGATCTTCTGGAGAGTTTCGGTCTCGAAGTGGTGCTGGCCGAAAGCGGTCCCGACGCGCTCAAGGCGCTACAGGCGGCGCGCTTCGACATCATGCTGACCGACATCGTCATGCCGGGCGGCATGAGCGGCGTCGATCTGGCCCGGCAGGCGGCCCGAGACTGGCCGGACATGCGCATCGCCCTGACCTCGGGCTATGTCGGCGACGATGTGGACCAGGTGCTGGCCGACACCCCCTGGCCCTTCCTGCGCAAACCCTATTCGACGGAACAGTTGCGCAGCATCATCGACGGCCGCGCCAGCCTTCCTGCCGAATAGTTCCGTCCGCCCAATAGGGTGGCCAAAGAAAAACGCGCCGCAGAAACCCGCGACGCGTCGATCCTTCAGTGCAGGGCCTTGAGCGACTTAGCGACGCGCCTTGCGGGCGGCGTAGCGGGCGTCGCGCTTGGCCTTCTGCTCTTCCTTGGTCAGTTGCTTGCGCGCCTTGCGGTCGGCGCGCTTCTCGGCCTCGAGAGCTTCCTGGGCTTCGAGATCGGCGGCCATGCGGGCGGCGTCCTTCTCGGCCTTTTCACGGCGCTGCTCGGCCTTGGCCAGCTCGTGCTGCTGGCGCAGGGCCTCCTTTTCGGCGGCGCGCTTTTCAGCCAGGCGTTCGAATTCAGGGTCGGGGGCGGCGGCCTTCGGCTTGAATTTGGCGAGCAGGGCCTTTTTGGCCTCCTGCTGGGCGGTAATGCGGTCGGAAAATCCGGTCTTCAGATCTTTCATGCGAAAGCGTCAGGGTTCCTTGTGAACAGCCAGGGGCGGCTATCGGGGATCAGGCGGCGACGAAAAAAACGCACGGCCAGAAGCGGGCCGCACAAAGCCGATACGCGCGCCAAAAGCAAGGTTCACCGCAGCGAAATCGGACGGACGCACGATTTGACACGCATATGCCGCGCATCGCCCGTCCAGTGATGCAGATAGGTCGCGCCCCTGCCGAAACAAGGGCGTGACGCGTTCTAGTTGGGTTTCTGGGCCTGGCCGACGACGGCCCCGGCGGCGCCGCCGACAGCCGCGCCGACCGGTCCGCCGACGACAGCGCCGGCCACCGCGCCGCTCGCCGCCTTCTGTTCGATCGTGGTTCCGCAGGCGGCCAGGGCCAGGGTCGCGGCGGCGACAGCCGCCATCACAAGGGGTCTCGACATGGGGCTTCTCTCCAAAGGTCACGCTTCAACGCGACCGCAACGCACAGGTTCCCTCCCTGGCGTCAAGTCGCGAATACGGCCCATGATCGCAAAATGAACAGAACCCGGCAGGCGTTTTAGCTGATATCGCAGGCTGTCACATTTGCGAATGAAGACCTACTGCAATACAATACAGTATTCGTCGTCACGACTGTCACATTCCGGCCCGGATTGTCATTCCCCCCGTGCGATACAGTGAAAATACCTAATCGTTTCTACGCCTTAACCGCAGGCTTGCGAATCAGCCACATTCAGGTCACAAACTTCGCTATATAGGCCCGTCCTCGACGCCGGGCAGCATGAGCCGTGCGTTGACCGCAGTTGGAACGCGACCGTCAGAGTCGCCCAGCAGGCGAGACTACCCCGGGGGCAGCGTTTCTCGCCCTGCTGAACAGGACTAACTCGTTGTCGCATTCCTCTCAGACGCGCGCCGCGTCGCGCGCCGATCGTGTGGCGAAGATCAAGCCCATGACGGCTGCAGCGGCCTTTGGCGGTCTGGTGGGACTGGCGATCGGCGGCGCCTATCTGGGCGGAACCCTGGCGCAGGCGAATACGCTGCGCGCCCAGGCCGAACGGATTCACGGCGCCACCGCCGCCGGCTTCACCGAAGAAGCGCTCTCGGCCGCCGCCGGGGGCCTGGACGCCAGCGCGCTCTCGATCGCACGCCGACACGATCCCTATACCAGCGCGGGCGCCGCCCAGCGCGACCGCCAGGCGGAACTCCTGGCCGCCCGCCTCGACCAGTTGAACGACAACCGCGATCCGAACCTGCGTCGCGCCAATCTGACCACGCCGGTCGGCGCCCGGCCGTTCCGCATGGCCAACGCCCTGGACGCCAGCCGCGATCTCGATTGCCTGACCCAAGTCGTCTATTACGAAGCCCGCGGCGAAGGCCGCGACGGCATGAAGGCCGTGGCCCAGGTGGTCCTGAACCGCGTCCGCCACCCCGCCTTCCCCAAGACCATCTGCGGCGTCGTCTATCAGGGCGCCGCGCGCCGCACCGGCTGCCAGTTCTCGTTCACCTGCAACGGCGCGATGCGCGGTCGGGTCAACTCGGGGGCCTGGAACCGCGCCAAGAGCATCGCCTCGGGCGCCCTGTCGGGATCGGTCTATTCGGCCGTCGGCAACGCCACCCATTTCCACACCACCGGCGTCTCGCCGGTCTGGCGCAACTCGCTGATCCGGGTGAACCAGGTCGGCAGCCACCTCTTCTATCGCTTCGGCGGACGTTCGGGCGCCAGCGGGGCCTTCACCTACGCGGCGCGTCCCTCGACCGCGGGCGACCAGCCCCGTCTGATCCAGGCCGGGCTCGATCCGGTCGAGGCCGCCCGCCAGGCCGGACAGGCCGTGGCCTATTCCCTGGTCCTGGCCCAGGAAGGCCTGTCCGCGCCGGAACCGGCAGCCCCCGCCGCTCAGCCGCGCCCGCAAGCCCAGCCGCAACCGGAAGCCGCCTCGCGCGCCCAGCCGTCGCCCCAGCCGGCCGCCCAGACCGCCGCCGCCCGCACGAGCCGCCCTGCGGTCACGTCGGCCAAGGCCGCCGCAAAGGTCGAGGCCACGGACGTCTCCAACCCGGTCTGATCCATGGACGGGAGCGGCTTCGAGGGGCCGCTCCCGCTCTAAAGGCTCAAAGCGCGTCCAGACCGATGTCCAGCACGGGCGCGGAATGGGTCAGGGCCCCGACCGAGATCACGTCCACCCCGGTCTCGGCTATGCCCCGCACGGTCGTCAGATCGACCCCGCCCGAGGCTTCCAGCGTCAGCCGTCCCGCGACCCGCGCCACGGCGGTCCTCAGATCGTCCAGGCTGAAGTTGTCCAGCATGACCACGTCCGGCGCCGCCCCCTCGGCGATCAGGCCCAGCACCGCCTCCAGCTGATCCAGCCCGTCGACCTCGACCTCGACCTTCATCAGATGGGGCGCAAAGGCCCTGGCCCGGCGGACCGCCTCGGCCACCCCGCCGCACACGGCCACATGGTTGTCCTTGATCAGAATGGCGTCATCCAGGCCGAAGCGATGGTTGATCCCCCCGCCGCACGCTACCGCATGTTTCTCCAGCGCCCGCAGGCCGGGCGTGGTCTTGCGCGTATCCGCGATCCGCGCCTGGGTCCCGGCGACCGCCTGAACATAGGCCCGCGTCAGGGTCGCCACGCCCGACAACCGCCCGACCAGGTTCAGCGCCGTCCGCTCGGCCGACAAAAACGCCCGAGCATTCGCTTCGACCACCGCCAGCACCGCCCCCACCTCGAAGGCCGCGCCATCGCTGCGCTGCAGATCGACCGACGCCTTCGGATCCATGGCCAGCACCGCCAGCCGTACACAGTCGATCCCCGCCAATACGCCCGCCTTGCGCGCCACGAAGCCCGCCTTCATCCGGGCGTCTGCGGGAATACAGGCCAGGGCCGTCACATCGCCCGCCCGGCCCAGATCCTCGGCCAGGGCCATCCGCACGACCGGCTCGATCAGCACATCCGGCAGGGACCGGCTCACGCGGCGGGCTCCAGCACGGCCGGACGCATCGCCGGGCGCACATTCCGCACCCGCGTATGGTCCGCCACAGCCGCCGTCTGCGGATAATCCGAGCGATAGTGGCCGCCCCGGCTCTCACGCCGATCCAGCGCCGCCTGCACGACCAGACGCGCCGCCTCCAGCGCCGCCGCCGAGCCATACTGCGCCTCCAGCCGGTCGATCAGGGCGATCAGGCCCGACAGGCCCGCTTCATTCCGCACCACCCCCGCATGAGCCGTCATCGCGGTTCTCAGCTCGGCCATGGCCGCCTCGGGCAGGTCCGGCGTGACCTCGACCGGCGATGGCCGTCCGCCGCCGGTCTCCAGCGCCGCCGCCTGTCCTGCACGCCGCCCGAAGGTCGCCGCCTCCAGCAGGGAGTTGGACGCCAGCCGGTTCGCCCCATGAACCCCGGTCGCGGCGCATTCCCCGACCGCATACAGGCCCGCGACCGTGGTGCGTCCGTCGGCGTCGGCGGCGATCCCGCCCATATGATAGTGGCAGGCCGCCATCACCGGGATCGGACTGATGCGCGGGTCCAGGCCGCTGCGCATACAGGCGGCGAACACGGCCGGAAACTCGTGCGGGAAGGCCTCGCCGATGGCAGTGCGCGCATCCAGATAGGCGCCCCGCCCCTCCATCCGCGCGGCATGGACCGCCCGCGCCACCACGTCGCGCGCCTTCAGGTCCGCGTCCGGCGCCTCGCCCAGCAGGAACCGGCCCTCGCCGTCGATCAGCCGCGCGCCCTCGCCGCGCAAGGCTTCAGTCGCAAGCGGCGCGGGATCCAGCCCCACGTCGATGGCCGTGGGGTGAAACTGCACGAACTCGGGATCCAGGATCTCCGCCCCCGCCCGCGCCGCCAGCGCCAGGCCTTCGCCCTTCAGGGTCGCCGGCGTCGTGGTGGCCGCGAACAGACCGCCCGCCCCGCCGGTGGCCAGAACCACCGCCGTCGCCGTGATCTCGACCAGACGCCCGCCCGGCCCGCGCGCCGCCACCGCCCCGACCACCCGGCCGTCGGCGTCCAGCAACAGGGCCTTCAGCCGCGCGTCTTCCCAGACCGTGATCCGCTTCTCGGCCCGCACCGCCGCGACCACGGCCGACAGGATGGCCCGCCCGGCCCCGTCGCCGCCGACCCGCGCCACCCGCGCCACCGAATGGGCGGCCTCCAGACTGACCACGAAGCCGCCGTCCGCGTCCCGGTCGAACGGCGCGCCCAGGGCCGCCAGCCATTCCACCGTCTCGCGCCCGGCATCGGTCAGGGCCCGCGTCGCCGTCGGCTCGACCAGACCCGCGCCCGCCGCCTCGGTGTCCTTCGCATGCAGTTCCGGCGAATCCACAGCCGTCAGGGCCGCCGCCATACCGCCCTGCGCCCAGGCGGACGAACAGGCGTTCAACAAGGGCTCCGGCGTCAACACCAGAACCTCAGCCCCCGCCCGCGCCGCTTCCAGCGCGGCCGACAGGCCCGCCAGACCGGCGCCGACGACCAAGGGCCCGTCATGTCGCGTTCGGTTCATCAGCGCACTCCAAGAGAGTTCAGGCCAAGGCTCACCGCCCCGGCCGGATCGCCCCCGACCATGGGCAGCAATGCGCCCAGGGCCGCCGCCGCGCAGACGGCCAGGGTCAGCAGGTACAGGACCAGGCTCTTGCCCGCCTCGGGCCAGCTCAGCGTGCCCCAGGCCGCGCGCCAGACGCCGCGCTTCAGATGGGCGAACACCGACAGGGCCAGGAAGGCGGCCAGGATGAACCGGCCCGTGGACAGTCCCCACCAGACCACGGCCACGCCGATGACCAGCAGCACGATCTGCTCCAGCCGCGGATGCACCCGCGTCAGCACCGGCCCCAGGGCTCTGGATCCGTCCAGCGGCGGCGCCGGGACCAGGTTCACCAGGTTCAGCATGGCGATGAAGAAGGCGCCCATCAGCCATTCGCCCTGCCCGGTCGCCAGCCACACCCCGACAAACGGGATCATGGCCAACAGACCGAACGCCGGGCCCGCCAGCGAAACCAGCACCCCGTCCCATTCGCTTTTCGGCTCCCGCCGCGCCTTGGCCAGCCCGCCCAGGAAGGGAATGATGTAAATCCGCGCCGGCCCCATCCCCATCCGGTTCATCGCCAGGGCGTGCCCCGCCTCATGGACGAACAGGCCGATCAGCACGGCGCCCGCCACAATGGCGCTGCCGGTGATCCACCACAGGAAGCCGCCCATCAGGGCCGTGGACAGCAGGGCCCAGACCAGGCTCTGATCCTTCTCGACCGGAATCTCGGCCGGGGCTGCGGGGGCGGCGCGCACGGCCGGGTCCTCGGGCTTGGGATCCCAGGGGCCGGGGATGCGATCAGGCGTACGGTTCGGGGTGTCGATATTGCTCATGACGTCCAGATGGGCGCAGCAACCGGTCCCGACCACGAGACCGATCGCCGCGTCTCGCTCAGATCAGCTCCACATCGACGTGATGGCGCGCCTTGACCAGGTCATAGCGCGCCGGAACGGCGGGCGGCGGCAGGTCGATCATCCGCTGCACCGCCAGCCGCCCGCGTTCGATCATGTCGGCCGGAACCGTCACCTCGAACTGCATGTGCAGCAGGCAGTCGTGGATGTTCTGCAGCGTGATCCGCTTCATGTGCGGGCACAGGTTGCACGGGCCGATGAACTGAACCCCCGGCACGTCGCCGGCGACGTTCGAGGCCATCGAACATTCGGTGATCATCACCACCTGTTTGGGCCGACGCGCCTCGACATAGTCGGTCATGGCCGCCGTCGAACCGGCGAAGTCCGCCGCCGCCAGCACGTCTTCCGGGCATTCGGGGTGGGCCAGAATCTCGGCCCCCGGATAGGCGGCGCGCATCTCGGCGATGTCGTCCACCGTGAACCGTTCATGCACCTCGCAGCGGCCCTTCCAGGCGATGATCCCGACCGTCGTCTGGGCCGCCACATTGCGCGCCAGATATTCGTCGGGGATCAGGATGACCCGGTCCACGCCCCATTCCCTGGCCGCCCACTCGACCACCTGGACGGCGTTGGCGCTGGTGCAGCAGATGTCGGTCTCGGCCTTCACATCGGCCGTGGTGTTCACATAGGTCACGACCGGCAGGCCCGGATAGCGCGACTTGATCAGCCGCACGTCCGCCCCCGTGATCGACGACGCCAGCGAGCATCCCGCCCGCAGATCGGGGATCAGCACCGTCTTTTCCGGGCTCAGGATCTTCGAAGTCTCGGCCATGAAGTGCACGCCCGCCTGGACGATCACCTTCGCATCCGACCGCGCGGCCTCCTTGGCCAGGCCCAGGCTGTCGCCGACATAGTCGCCGACCCCGTGGAAGATCTCGGGCGTCATGTAGTTGTGGGCCAGGATCACGGCGTCGCGCTCGCGCTTCAGCCGGTTGATCTCGCTGATCAGCCGCGCCTGTTCGGGCCACTCCAGCGGCGTGACATGGTCCTTGACCTTCGCCCACACCCCGGCGGTCTCCCGCTCCAGTTCCTTCGTCAGACCAAAGGCGCCGTCCGCCATGAGCCTCTCCTCTCGACCCTTATGCTCAAAGTTAGCATAAGCGCATCCAATGTAGGCCGATGGGGCCCGCGCGCAAGAGAAATCATCGCGTCCCCGCCAAGCACGGGAGACTCGCCGCCTTGAGCGCACGAACCTTTCACAAATGGGGCAAAATCGCCTAGACGAACGGCGGCTTCATTTCCTCACCCACGCCTCGACCGACATTTTGATGCAAGACACCATCCGCCGCATCCTCACCGCCCGCGTCTATGACGTGGCGGAGGAGACCCCGCTTGATCCGCTGCGCCGCCTGTCGGCGCGGCTGGACCGGCCCGTGCTGCTGAAGCGCGAGGATCTGCAGCCGGTGTTTTCGTTCAAGATTCGCGGCGCCTACAACAAGATCGCCGGCCTGTCGCAGGCCGAACTATCCAAGGGCGTGATCTGCGCCTCCGCCGGCAATCACGCCCAGGGCGTGGCCCTGGCCGCCGCCCGTCGCAACATCCCGGCGACCATCGTCATGCCGACCACCACCCCCGGCATCAAGGTCGCCGCCGTCCGCGCCCTGGGCGGCGAAGTGGTCCTGCACGGCGACAGTTTCGACGAGGCCTACGCCCACGCCCGTTATCTGGAGAGCCAGACCGGCGCCGCCTTCATCCACCCCTTCGACGACCCCGAGGTCATCGCCGGCCAGGGGACGGTGGGGCTTGAGATCGCCCGCCAGCACGCCGACCCCATCGAGGCCGTCTTCGTGCCCATCGGCGGCGGCGGCCTGGCCGCCGGCGTCGCGTCCATCATCAAATTCCTGCGCCCCGACACCCGCGTCATCGGCGTGGAACCGGTCGACGCCCCCACCATGAAGGCCGCCATCGACGCCGGCGAGGTCGTGACCCTGAACGAGGTCGGCCTGTTCGCCGACGGGGTCGCCGTGCGCCGCGCGGGGACGGAGACCTTCCGCCTGTGCAAGGACCTGCTGGACGAGATCGTCCTGGTGGACACCGACGCCATCTGCGCCGCCATCAAGGACATCTTCGACGACAGCCGCGCAATCGCCGAACCCTCGGGCGCCGTGGCCCTGGCCGGGCTCAAGGCCTGGGCGGCCGCCCACCCTGGCGCAGGCACGCTGATCGCCATCAACTCGGGCGCCAACCTCAACTTCGACCGGCTGCGCCATGTCGCCGAACGGGCCGAGATCGGCGAGGGCGCCGAGGCCCTGCTGGCCGTGGCGATGAAGGACGACCGCGACGACTACCGCCGCTTCCTCGACAGTCTCGACGGCCGCTCGGTCACTGAATTCAACTATCGCTGGTCCGGCGACGGCCACGCCCAGATCTTCGTCGGCGTCGCCCTGCGGAACGGCCCGCACGAGCGCGACGACCTGATCGCGACCCTCCGTTCCGGCGGCTACGCCGTCGAGGACATGAGCGACAACGAGACCGCCAAACTGCACGTCCGCTACATGGTCGGCGGCCGCACCGTCGGCCTGCCCCACGAACGCATCCTGCGCTTCCAGTTCCCCGAACGGCCCGGCGCCTTCCTGCGCTTCCTCAACAGCCTCCAGCCCGCCTGGGCCCTGACCCTGTTCCACTACCGCAACCACGGCGACGACGTCGGCCGGGTGCTGGCCGGCGTCAGCGTCCCGCCCGAAGAACAGGCCCAACTGTTCGCCGCCCTCGCCGACCTGGGCTACCCCTATGTCGACGAAACCGCCAACCCCGCCTGCCGCCTGTTCCTGGACGGCGTCTAGACACGCCGAGGGCGGCGACCGTCTCCGGTCGCCGCCCTCAAACCCGCCCTGATTCAGCTCAGGCCTTTTCGATCGCCGCCGCGATCTGGTCGCTGGAGTGGCCGGTCAGGTCCTTGGCGATCTCGCCGGCCAGCTTGGATTCCAGATCCTTGTGCCAGTGCTTGCGCAGCTCCCCCAGAGTCTTGGGCGCCGCGATCACCAGCAGTTCGTCGATCTTGTTCGTGACCGACCATTTGTTCAGCACCTCGGCCACGCCCATGGCGAAACCGTCCTCGGCCTGGGTGTCGTTGTCCGGGTTGGCCTCGCTGGAACGGCGGCCGGACGAGCCGGAAACCCGATCCTCCATCGCCGGAATCTCCAGCGGCGACAGCCGGATTTCCTCGGCGTTCGTGTTCTTGAACAGGACCAGCTTCTCGCCGTCGACCACCGCCACCAGGGCGCCATTGGATAGTTTCATCGTCGATACTCTTTCGGTCTGTGGACTTGGGTAACGGTCGGGGACCGATGCCGTTGCCTCGCCGATCAGAGCAGCCGGCCGCCGGCCTCGTGCGCCAGCAGCCAGCGCTTCCGCTCCAGCCCGCCCGCATAGCCGGTCAGGGTCCCGTTCGCCCCGATCACCCGATGGCAGGGCACGATCACCCCCACCGGGTTGGAGCCGTTGGCCAGACCCACCGCCCGCACCGCCCTGGGCGACCCGATCGCCGCCGCCAGCTGCCCGTAGCTGCGCGTCTCGCCCGCCGGAATGGCCCGCAGCGCGGCCCACACCGCCTGCTGGAACACGGTCCCGCCGGTCTTGACCACCACCGCATCGAACGCCGCCAGATCACCTTTGAAATAGGCCTCGACCGCCCGACGCACCGCCTCCGGCGCCCGCCCCTCGACCAGTTCGACCGGGCCGTAGTGGCGGTGCAGCAGCCGGCGCATCCGGTCTTCGTAATCATGGAAATCCAGCGCCCGCACCGCCCCCTCGGCGTCGGTCGCCACCAGCACCTCGCCCACCGGCGAGGCGATCCGATCCAGGGTCAGGGTCATCGGCGTTGATTGTCTAGGCATCGGCCGTCTCCGTCACACGGTTCCAGTACAGGGCGCCATAGGCGCGCCAGGGGCGCCAGGCTTCGGCCCGCGCCGCCAGGGCCGTATCCACGGTCGCAAGCCGGTCGCTGGGCGCATCCTCTCCGGCGTCGATCCAGTCCCCCGCCGGCCTCAGCCCCGGCCAGGCCTCAAGCGCCGCACGCAGGTCCGGATCCGCCGACAGGTCCCGCCGGATCGCCCTGGGATCAGCCGCCAGATCGAACACCCGCCGCACCCGCGCCAGCACGCCGGGCAGGGCTTTCAGTTCGTCCACCCGCGCCTCGACCGCCGCCTTGCCCTCAGACCCCAACCGCACGGAGACCTCGCCGTCCGTCCCGTCCGTCGCCGCCCGCAGCCTGCGCCGCCAGACCCCGTCGGCCACCGCTTCGTCCGGGGCGGCCCGCGCCGCCAGGGCCGACATCATCGCGCTCCAGTCATAGGGCGGGCGATAGGCCAGGCCCAGCTTCACCGGGCCTCCGCCCTCGCCTTCCGCCTTGCGCCGCCGCAGTTCCGACGGCGGACGGCCATACAGGGCCTGGAAGGTCTCGTTGAACCGCCGCACGCTGCCGAAGCCCGACGCCATCGCCACCTCGGCCATCGACAGGTCGCTCTCGTGGATCAGCTGTTTGGCCAGCAGCACGCGCCGCGTCTGGGCCACGCTGACCGGCGCCGCGCCCAGGTGCTGGCGGAACAGCCGCCGCAGATGCCGCTCGCCCACCCCCAGCCGCGCCGCCAGGGCGTCTGCATCGCCCCCGTCCAGCGCCCCCGCCTCGATCAGGGCCAGGGCCCGGCTGACGGTGTTCGACGTGCCGCGCCACGCCCCCATCTCGGGCGCCGTCTCGGGCCGACACCGCAGGCAGGCGCGAAACCCCGCCGCCTCCGCCGAGGCCGCCGTGGGATGAAACACCACATTCTCGCGCCGGGGCGTTCGCGCCGGACAGACCGGCCGGCAGTAGATCCCCGTCGAGGTCACGCCGGTAAAGAACCGCCCGTCGAACCGGGCGTCCCGCGCCCCCAAGGCCCGCCAACAGGCCTCCTGATCCAACGACTGTTCCATAACCCGCAGGATGGCGGCTCAGCCCGGCGATGTCTCGCGGTTTTCGGACATGGATGCTCAGTCCTTCAGATAGAAGATCGCCTCGACCGTCGTGTTCAGCGCCCGCGCCAAATCCAGGGCCACAATGGTCGAGGGGATGAAGACCCCGTTCTCCACCGTATTGATCGTCTTGCGCGACACCCTGGCGGCGTCGGCCAGTTGAGCCTGGGTCAGGCCGGCCGCCGTGCGGACCTCCTTCAGCCTCAACCCCAGCCGACTACTCCCCATCGCCGGACGCCTCTCGATCCAGAAGCGCGAACCGCAAGGCCGCCGCCCCCGCCGAAGCCAGCAGCGAGAAGGCCAGCACCAGCGGCGTCCAGTTCGGCGCCCACACGCTGGCGGCCAGCGCCAGGGTGGCGCCCGCCATCAGGACGATGAAGGCCAGGCCCGTCGCGCGCGCCCGGATATGACGGGACAGTTCGTCGTCGAGGAATTTCTTCACTTTCCGCGAACCGCCGTCCCACTCCATCACCGTCATAACAATGATCCAGCTAACTGTGACGGCCATCAGCAATGGAACCACAGCCTCACTGACACGCCCGGCGAGCAGATTGTCCGAGAAGCCAATGATCATGATCACGTCGATCAGAACCACCAGGCTCATGGTGAACAATTGGATGGTTCGATTCCGTTGAACGCGATCCCGATACGTCATGATCGCATCCAGGCGTCGCCGATCTTCGCCGGGCTTGCTGATCCAGGCCAGGATCGCCCCGACCAGCATGGCGACGCCGCCCGCCGCCGCGACCGCCGTGGCCCATTGCGCATCACCACTATCTTCGCTGGCGGCCAGCGCGCCGATCCCGACGATGCCCAGCGTGAAGACCACCAGGGCGAACCCGTACCGCCGGCGGCGGCGACGCTCACGCGCCAGGGCCGCCTCCTTCTCATGCTCATCCATAGGCGACGCTCCTCAAGACTCTCCGCCCGCACTCCGATTGCAAATCAGCCATCGCGCCCGGCCTCCCGATCCAGCCAGGCGAACCGCAGCCCCGCCGAGGCCCCGCCCAGAGCCAGGACATAGGGCAAGGCCATGACCCCGTACTGGGGACGCCACAGCCCCAGGCCCAGCGCCACGGTCAGGCCCGCCATCAGCACGACGAAGGCCAGGATCATAGATCTGGCCCGCATGAGCTGGGTCAGCTCGTCTTCCAGGAACCGGCGGTTCTTGCGTGTGTGTGCGTCCCAGCCCATGACGATAAGCGGGATCAGCCAGCCGTAAAGAACCGGCAGAAGAACCTGCACATAGGCGCCCAGATTATGGTCTCCACCCAGGATCCGCTCCATCGCCCGATGCGCCTGAGCCATGAAGAGAAGTAGCACCACGGGCAGCATCACCAGCTGTTGGGTGCGCGCCCGCTCCAACTTGTCACGCCGCGCCCCTTCTCCGCTCGCCGCCACGATGATTGACTGGCCTGGACGCGCGCTCCACGCCCAGATCGCCCCGATGAGCGTCAGAGCAAATCCGATCCCTGTCGCCACGCCCGCCGCCGTCGCCTCATCGCCTTCTACGCCGGAAACCATCGCGAACCCCGCGCCGCCGACCATGGCTACGGCGCCGACGACGGCCAGGGCGAGCGCCGTCCACCAGCACCGTCTTCTTTCCAGTTTCACGCGCTGGATCGCTTGATCGTCGCTGTTGCTCATGTCGCCCTCCTGACGTAACCTTGAGGTGACATATCACCTATAGGTTACACGTCAAGACCGTTTTCTTTTTCCGTGCCCCGACTAAGGTGTCCGCCTCCCGGGGGGTCAGTTCATGTCCAGTCATCGTCGTTCCGTGCGTCCGCTCGCCTTCAGCCTGGCCGGCGCCTGCGCCGCCGCCTTGCTCGCGGTCCAGCCCGTCTCGGCGCGCCAGACCGCCGCCGACATCCCCACCGTCCGCCAGACCCTGGGCTATGACAGCGGTCAGGAGATCACGCGCGCCGCCGACGTCCGTCGCTATTTCGAAGCGCTGAAGACCGCAGCCCCCGACCAGGTCGCCATCGGCGACTATGCGACGAGTTGGGAGGGCCGCCCCCTGTTCTGGGCCGCCGTCGGCTCGCCCGCCAACATCGCCCGGCTGGACCAGATCAAGGCCGACGCCCGCGCCCTGGCCGATCCGCGCCGCACCTCGCCCCAGCAGGCCGCCGCCCTGATCGCGGATCAGCCGGTCCTGGTCTGGATGGCCTATTCGGTCCACGGCAATGAGATCAGCCCCGCCGACGCCGCCATGCAGGCCGCCCGTCGCCTGCTGACCGACCCGACCGCCCAGGCCTGGCTGGCCAACACCGTCGTCGTCTTCGTCCCGACCCAGAACCCGGACGGGCGCGAGCGTTTCCTCAACAGCTTCGCCTCGGGCCGCGGCTCCCTGCCCAATCCCGACCCCGCCTCGGCCGAGCGGGACGAGCCCTGGCCCAGCGGCCGCTACAACCATTATCTGTTCGACCTGAACCGCGACTGGTTCATCCAGACCCAGCCCGAAACCCAGGGTCACGCCGCCCTGGTCCGCGACTGGCGGCCCCAGGTGGTCGTCGACAGCCACGAGATGGGCTCGGACGAGACCTTCTTCTTCCCGCCCGAGGCCGAGCCGCTGAACCCGTGGATCTGGCCGCGCACCCTGGAGAACCGCGCCCTGTTCGGCCGCAACACCGGCGCCCGGTTCGATGCGGCGGGTCTGGCCTATTTCAACCGCAAGGTCTTTGACGCCTTCTATCCCGGCTATGGCGACGGCTGGCCGGGTTATCTGGGCGCCGTCTCCATGACCTACGAGGTCGGGTCGGCCCGGGGCCTGGCGGCCCGCCGCAGCTCGGGCGAGGTCTTCACCTACGCCGACACGGTGCGCGCCCACCTGACCGCCACCCTGGCCACCATCGAGACGGCCTCGCGCAATCACGACCGGCTGCTGAACGACTTCTACGCCTATCACCGCGACGGCGTGGCGGGACGGGGCGCCTATGTTCTGTCGCGTGCGTCGGATCCGGCGGCGGCGGACCGTCTGGCGGGCCTGCTGGTCCGTTCGGGCATCGAGGTCTGGGTCGCGCGCCAGGCCTTCGCCTGCGCCGGCCAACACCGCGCGGGCGACTATGTGATCAACCTTGCCCAGCCCCAGCGCCGGATGGCCGAGGTGCTGCTGACCCGCGACGTGCCTGTCCCCCCCGACTTCCTGGCCGAGCAGGAGCGCCGTCGCGCCCGCGGCCTGGGCGACGAGATCTATGACGTCACAGCCTGGTCTCTGCCCTTGATGTTCGGCGTCGATGCGACCCGCTGCGACAGCGCGCCGAGCGTCGCCGTCGAGGCGCGCGGCCCCGAACTGGTCACCCCCGCCGCCGTCCGGAACGCCGAGGCCCGCTACGGTTTCCTGGTCGCGCCCGGATCGGCCCAGCCCCGTTTCCTCGCCGCCGCCTTGCAGGCCGGGCTGACGATCAGCTCCGCCGACCAGCCCTTCACCCAGAACGGCCGCGACTGGCCCGCCGGAACCCTGATCCTGCCGAAGGCGGGCGCGCCCGCCGACCTGATCGCCACCCTGAACCGCCTCGCCGCCGACACGGGCGCCGAAGTCGTGGGCGTAGACGAATCCTGGGTCGAGCGCGGCGCCGGCTTCGGCTCCAGCGACGTGGTGCGGCTCCGCGCGCCCCGCATCGCCCTGGCCTGGGACAGTCCGACCGCCCCCGACGCCGCGGGCGCGACCCGCTGGCTGCTGGAACGCGACCTGGGCTATCCCGTCACCGCCATCCGCACCGCCAGCTTGGGCGAGGCCGACCTGGCCCATTATCAGGTCCTGATCCTGCCCGAGGGTCGCGACTACGCCTCCGTCCTGGGCGAGGCCGGGGTCAAGGCGTTGCACGACTGGGTCTCGCGCGGCGGCACCCTGATCAGCCTGGGAACCGCAACCCGCCTGCTGGCCGACGCCGACAGCGACATGCTGGCCTCGCGCCGCGAGGACGGCGCCTTGGACAAGGACGAGGACAAGCCCGCCGCCCCCGCCCGGATCGCCAACCAGACCGACTACGCCGCCCTGCTGGCCCACAGCGACCACGGCCCCGACTCGGTCGCCGGCGTCCTGGCCCGGGCCCATGTCGATCCCGACCACTGGATCGGCGCCGGCCTGCCGTCCGAGTTGAACGTCCTGGTGCGCGGCGCCGACATCTACGCCCCCCTGAAGCGTGGCGAAGGGACCAACGCCGTGCGGTTCGAAGGCTCGGACCGCCTGCTGGCCTCGGGCCAGCTGTGGGCTGAGAACCAGGCCCAGCTGGGCTACAAGCCCGTGGTCATGGTCGAGTCCCTGGGGTCGGGCCAGATGATCGCCTTCACCCAGGATCCGACGGTGCGCGGCTATCTCGAAGGCCTGAAGCCCCTGTTCGCCAATGCGGTGTTCAAGGGGCCGGCCCATGTCTCGCCGCGCTGGTGAAGTCCCTGACGCCTGATCGCGATCAGGACTGGACACAGGCTCAGACGCGCATAACCTCGTTTTTCGCCCGCAGAGGCGCAAATAGAAAAATGGGAGTTACGCCTTGGTTCGTCTGTCTGTTTCCAAACTCGTCTCGATCGGCGCCTCGGTCGGGGCCGCCGCCGCCCTGTTCGCCGTGGGCGCCGTCGCTGTCGCCCAAACTCGTCCCGATCCCCAGCCGGCCGTTTCCGGCCGCGCCCTGCCGGTCGGCAGCTATCGCGAGACCTGCCGCAACATCTCGCTGAACGGGGATCGGCTGCGCGCACGCTGCATCGCCAAGGACGGCCAGTCGGTGGCCTCGACCCTCAGCGTCCGCGCCTGCCGCGGCGCCCAGGTCCGCAACGACAACGGCCGCCTGACGTGCGACGCGGCGCCCGCCGCCCGCACACGCTGACGCCCGCCCCGGCCCCGGATACGCCGGGGCCGGGCCCGATCACATGGGCCAGAACAGCAGGATCGCCGGCGGCCCAATCACCAGCACCAGCAGGCTCAGCGGCGCTCCCAGCTTGGGATAGTCCGAGAACTTGTACCCGCCCGGCCCCATGACCAGCGTATTGCACTGGTGCCCGATGGGGGTCAGGAAGTCACACGCCGCCCCGACCGCCACGGCCATCAGGAAGGGGTCGGGCCGATAGCCCAGTTGCTGGGCCAGGGTCGCCGCGATGGGCGCCACCACCAGAACCGTCGCCGCATTGTTCAGGAAGGGCGTCACCGCCATCGCCGCGAACATCATGCCGGCCACCGCCACCACGGGCGGTATGCCCTGGAAGATCGACTTCAGCCCCCCGGCGATCAGATCCGCCCCGCCCGTCTGCTGGATGGCGTCCGACACCGGGATCAGGGCGGCGATCAGCACCAGCAGCGGCCCGTCCAGCGCGGCGTAGGCCTCGCGCATCTTCAGCCCGCCCAGGGCCACGATCACCACCGCTGCGCCGAAGAAGGCGATGGCCACGGGGATCAGGCCGAACCCCACCATCACCATGGCGACAGCCAGAACCACGGCGGGCAGGAACTTCCGCCGCTGGCCGCCCAGCCGCATGTCCCTTTCCGCCAGGGGCAGCAGGCCCAGGGTCGCCAGCCGCCCCGGCAGGCCGGCCTCGGACCCCTGCAGCAACAGCACATCCCCCGCCTGCAGCTTGGCCGTCCGCAGATGCTGCGTCAGCTCATAGCCGCTGCGCGACACCCCCAGCAAGTTCAGCCCGTATTGGCCGTACAGGTCCAGCGACCGCACCGACTGTCCGGTCAGGGACGAGTCCGCCCCGATCACCGCCTCGACCAGATGGACCTCGTCCTTGGCCTCCTCCAGCAGCACCGGCCGGTCGCCGCGCACCAGCTTCAGCTTGGTGGCGACGATGAATTCCTCCAGCGCCTCCTGGTCGCCCTTGATCAGCAGGGTGTCCCCGGCCCGGATCAGGGTGTTGCCGCGCGGCCGGGCCTTGCGCTTGCCGTCGCGGATCAGGGCCATCACCTGGATCTCGTCCGGCGCCATGGCCTTCAGGGCGCTGATGGGCTTGGTCGCCAGCGTCCAGTCGTCGGGCACGCGCGCCTCGGTCAGATAGGCGTTGGCCGACAGGGCCGCCGACAGACCTATGGTCCCCGTCCGGTCCTTGGGCAGCAGCCGATAGCCGAACGTCAGGAACACCAGGGCGGCCCCCGTCAGGATCAGGCCCACCGGCGCATAGTCGAACATCTGGAACGGCGCCCCGACCATGTCCTGACGCACCTCGGCGACCAGGATGTTGGGCGCGGTCCCGACCAGGGTCACCATCCCCCCCGCCATGGCCCCAAACGCCATGGGCATCAGCAGCCGCGACTGTTTGGTCCCGGTGCGCCGGCTGACCTGCAACGCGACCGGCATCATGATGGCCAGGGCGCCGACGTTCTTGGTCACCATCGACAACAGGGTCACGGCCGCCGTCAGCACCGGCACCTGGCTGCGTTCGGTCTTCAGGTGCGGCAGGATCCGCTTCAGGGCCAGTTCGACGATGCCCGACTTGGCGAAGGCCGCCGACACCACCAGGGCGCAGGCGATGATCACCGTCACATCGTTGGAAAAGCCCTCGAACGCCGCCTCGGCCGGGATCACCCCGATGGCCAGACCCGCCACCAGGGCCGCCACCGCGACTAGGTCATACCGGAACCGGCCCCAGATGAAGGCCGCCACCGTCAGGCCGACCAGGCCGAAGGCCAAACCCTGTTGTAGTGTCACTCAGTTGCTCTCGCCCCCGGCCGCCCAGCGCCGCCGACGGACAGCAACGGCGGAAACGGCCGGAGGTTCAACACATCGCCGGCGTCCGCTATCGGCCGACGACCAGCCGCCCCGCCGCCCGCAGGATCCGCCAGATCTCGGCCAGGAAGGCCCAGACCACGATGATCATCAGGATCGCCGCCAGACCGCCCGCGTCGTCCGCCGTGGGATGGAACAGCGCCCGCGCCCGTTCGGCGAACTCCGTCACCGTCCCGACCCAGATCACCGGGCTCAGCGGCGACCAGAACCACAGCCACGCCACGCCCCAGGCCGCCGCGGCGCCGAAGGTCATGTCGCCCAGGGCCGTCAGCCGCACATTCCCCCCCGACGCCGCCCGCGTCAGGTCGAACAGGATTCGCGCCACGACGAACAGGGTCACGGGCCAGTAGGCCGCGTCGACGACCTGGACCAGGACCCGGCCATAGTCGACGCCGTCCACAACGCCGGCCAGTTCCTCCGGCCGGATCGAGGCCATCGGCAACAGGCCTGTCCACCACAGCAGCAGCACGCCCCAGGCGATGGCGCTGGACACCGCCCGCGCGGCCGGCGACATCTCGGCGCTCTTGCGCACCGCCGGCCCCGACTTGGCGGCCGCGTCTTCGCGCAGCGTCGCCCCGCCGCGCGCCAACCGCTCGCCCCAGGTCTCGGCGTCGATGTCGCCGCCCAGTTCGAACAGGCCCAGATCCTTGACCCGCCATTTGGCGATGAAGTCGGGCTTCTTCTCCTGCCGCTCCAGCACGAAGCCGATCAGGGTCACCACCCCGATCACCGACACCGCCCCGCTGAACAGGCTGGCGAAGGCCTGGCCTATCGCCTGACCCGCGTAGATGTCGCCGGCCAGCACCCGCGCCGCCAGTCCGATCAGGGTGACGCAAACCATCACCAGCAGCGCCGTCTTCACCGCGAACAGCCACCACGGATACAGCTCCGGCCCGATCAGCGCCTGCGGCCCCGACCGATACCGCGCCGCCACCGTCAGCGGATGGCCGACCTCGCGTAGCAGGGCCTCGACCTCGTCGTCGCTCGGCGCCCGGCCCAGCCGCGCCTCCAGCGCCTCGAGCCGCCCCATGATCTCGTCGCGCAGCTCGGCGACGATGTCCTCGCGCGTCGCCTTCGGCAGCTGGGCCGCCACCGCCTTCAGATAGGATTCAACCAGGTCCATCCCACGCTCTCCCTCTTTCCCGATGTTCACAGCATCTTCTCCAGCGAGGCCGACAGGCCCCGCCATTCGGCCGCCAGCCGCGCCAGCATGGCCTCGCCGCGCGGCGACAGACGGTAGAACCGCTTCCTGCGCCGCTCCTCCTCGCGCCACTCGCTGTCCAGCAGCCCCTGGCTCTCCAGCCGGCGCAGCAGCGGATACAGGGTGCTCTCCTCCATCTCGACCCCGACCTCGCCCAGGGCGACCCGCAGCGAATAGCCGTATTGCTCGCGCCGCAAGCTCGCCAGCACGGCCAGGATCAACGACCCCCGCCGCAGCTCCAGCCGCAGACTCTCGAACAGCAGTTCCTCATCCTGACTCACCCGCCTGCTCCAACCGACGCGCCACATAGTGTGTGATACACAGTGTATGAGACATACTGTGCGAGAGTGTCAAGCGGCGGCGGGGGGCTCTCTAACGTCATGGGCACAAAAAAGGGCGGCGGACCGAAGTCCGCCGCCCCTATTTCAGCCCGGGAAAAAGGGCGTTCGACTTAGAACGACTTCGTCAGGTTGATGAAGGCCGAGCGGCCAAAGTAGTCGTAGCTCGAAGACAACGGCACATTACCGACGCGGCTCGCGTACCCGGTCGTGATATAGGGCGGATCTTCGTTAAGCAGGTTGCGGACACCCGCCGTCACAGACCATTCTTCAGTGCGGTACTGTATGGATGCACTGTGCAGGTAGTAGTCGTCAACTTCAGTATCGATCCCGTAGTCATTGATCAGGGATGCGCCGTAACGGTTCTGGTAGTAGTCTTCGTAGCCGGACGCTGCGATCCACTCAAGCCCGTAACGAACGCGCCAGTTATCCCACGAATAGGTGGCGTCGAAGGTGGCCGAAAACTCGGGCGTGCCGATGGTGCCGACATCATCATAGATGGGGTCGTCGGCAAACAGCGTGCTGTAGCGCTCGGTCATCTGAGTTACGTTCAGATTGAACAGGGCGGTGCCCGGTCCGAAATCACGGCGATACCGAGCCGTGTAATCCAGGCCCTTCACCACATCCGTCGCGACGTTGACGTAGCTGTCATAGACGGTGAGAGAGTTGGTGCTGGCATTGCGATCAACCAGGGCGCAATAGCCCGAGTCCGAAGCGAAATCAGACGCCGACGAGTTATAGCAGAAGCTCATGATCGCGCCGGAGCCGATCCGAGACACGCCATTGTCGATCTGGATTTCATAATAGTCGACTGCGAACGACAGATCGCCCCATCCCGACGGCAGGGTCGGCTGGAAGATGGCGCCAACAGTCATGTTGTCGGAGGTTTCCGCCTCAAGACCGGCAGCCGCGCCGCCCGAGGTGACCACGCGAACGCTGCTGGTTTGAACGAAAGTCGACCCCAGACCTTCGGCGGCGCAGTTAGCGACAACAGCGGCAGGATCGTTCGGCGTCAGTTCCGAACAGGGATCGTTCGCCCCAGAGATAAAGCCACTGGTGGCGCCGACAAACTGTTCGAACAGCGCAGGCGCGCGATACGACGTGCCGTAGGTGCCGCGCAGCGAAAGCCAGTTCACCGGCGTATAGACCAGACCGACCTTGTAGGTCGTGTCTTCGCCATACGATTCATAGTCGGTGTAGCGGGCCGAAGCGCTCAGGGTCAGGGCCTGAGCGAAGGGCAGGTTGGCCAGAAGCGGCGCCTCCAACTCACCGAACACTTCCCAAACCTGATCCGAACCGCGCGTGATGCCTGCGGTCGAGAAGCCATAGATATTGGAATTCTGCATATCCAGGGCGGGCGTGTCGTCGATTGAGGCTTCACGCCATTCTGCACCGATGAAGGCCGAAACCTCACCAGCAGGCAGGGTGAAGAGCGGACCATCCAGACCGACGCTGACGACCTTCTCAGTATATTCCGTGGTGCCGGTGATCGGGCGGAAGACATAGTTCTTCCAATCCTCCGGCAAATCGCCGCCGACCGTGGCCGACGTCAGGAAGGGCGCCGGAATACAGCCCGCCGTCGGATCGGTGATGTTGACCCGGCAGGTCACGGTCCCGGTCACGCCGGTGGACAGAACGCCCGTGCGCGTCAAGCTCGCCGGGGTGCCGGCCGGCGCGATGACCACGTCCAGCGAGTTCTGCAGCAGGTCCGTGATGAACTGCTCGTACATGTACTCCGACTTGGACTTCGTATAGCTGGCATAAGCATCATATCGCCAGTTGGGCACGATGAAGTCGCCACGAATGCCCACGACTTCCTTATTGAAATCGACGGTCTGTTCGCTGTCGTACGTGCCATAACCGATGAAGGCGCGAACGCCGACGCGGGCGTTGGCCGCCGGACCTGTGGTTGGGCTCAGGCCCTGATTGGCAGAGAAGTTCGAAGCCGTCAGGCTGGACGGGATCAACAGGTTACCGCGGTAGTAGTCGAGAGCGAGTTGACGATAGCCGACTTGCGACGACTCACGGCGGTTGAACAGGACTTCGCCATACAGCTCCGCATTGCCCAGAGCCTGCAAATCATAGGCGCCTTCGGTGTACAGCGTCGTCACCGTAACCGGCGACATCAGCGACTCCTTCAGCATGTCCTCTTCGAAGCTGTCGCGGTCGTAATAGCCCACGCCTTCGAACCCGACGAGGCCCGTCGTTACAGCCGAGTTCGGCCGCCAGCGCGTGAAAGTACTGGCTGTCGAGGTATTGCCCGGACCAGCGACGCCGGCCAATGCACTGGTGCCGATGGTGTTGATGGTGACGCCGCCACCGTCGATCGTGTAGCATTTCGGCTTGCCGGTCATCGGATCGATGAAGTCCGAACCGTCAGCGTAGCCATCGACCGCGCAACGCGCCCAGTCGCGCGCGCCCAAGGTCATTTCCTCGCGGTTCATATACTCGGCCGAACCGGCGACGTGCCAACGATCACCGTTGGTGCCGGCGACGATCGATACGCGACCTTGCTGGCCTTCGCCATCTGCGTCGAGCGGGGCGTTATACTGCGCCTCAAGGTTGATCCCGTCGATGTTGTTGCGGGTTATGATGTTGACGACACCGGCGACGGCGTCGGAACCATAGATCGACGAGGCACCGTCCTTCAGGACTTCGATACGCTCGACCATGGCCGAGGGCAGCACGTTCAGGTCGGCCGAACCCACCGAACCGCGCGAACCCGCCGGCGCAACGCGACGGCCGTTCAGCAGGATCAGGGTGCGGGTGGCGCCCAGGCCGCGCAGCGACAGGGTGTTGGCACCCGGACCGCCGTTGGTGACATAGCCGCCGTAGGCGTTGTTGATCTGGTCCGTACCGCCGGAGATGGCGGTGCCCTGCAGGACATCCGTGGTCGAGGCGAAACCAGCCAGCGTAGTTTCGTCGCGCGTCACCACCTGAACCGGCGAGGGCGAGTTATAGTTGTCGCGGCGCAGGCGCGAGCCGACGACCACCACTTCTTCGACAGTGGCGGCTTCATCCACCTCATCTGTGGTGGTTGGCGTCGACTGTGCGAACGCCGTCGGCGCGAAGCCGATCACAGCCGCAGCCGCTAGGCCCGCGACCATGGTCGAACCCAGCAATTGGTTCTTGAATTTCAGCATACTCAGTGCGCCCCTCTTTCAAATCATCACGCGTCGCCTCGTCGAAACGGGCAGACCGATGACGCTCTTATAGGGCGGCCGACACAATGCGACAGAGATATGGTCGCCTTCTCGCCACTTTCCACGCAACAAAGTTACATTTTCGCCACACAATCGTGACAGAAGCGTGTTGAAAATTTGACGTCAAATCAGGCCATTCATCGAACGTCATTGCTTGCCAGCTGGCCAAGTTAGAAAATTAATCCGATTAGTGAGACAATGTTGGACTTCTTCTCATCTTCAGCGAGACGGATTCCGGCGTTCATGACAGCGACGAAATTGTTTTCGCCACAATCGAAACGCAAGTTTGTCGGCAGGCGTCGAGATCAACGAAATAAGGGCGACGGACCGTAGGTCCGCCGCCCCATTTGTTTCAGTCTGGTCGTCCTTAGAAGGACTTGGTCAGGTTCACGAAGGCCGTGCGGCCCAGGTAGTCATAGCCCGAGTACAGCGGGGCGTTGCCGACCCGGTTGTACACGCCCGACGAGATGGTCGGCGGGTTGTCGTTGAACAGGTTGCGAACGCCGAGCGTGGCGGTCCAACCATCGGACGCATACTGGACCGAAGTGTTGTGCAGCCAGTAGTCATCGGTCGCGAGGTCGTAGTCCGACGTAGCCGGATCTTCCCCGTAGTAGGCGTAGCTGTCGGCACCCTGGATCCATTCGACACCGTAGCGCACGCGCCACTTGTCCCAAGCGTAGGAGACGTCGGCCGTTCCGGTGAACTCCGGATTGTCGATCATGCCGGTGTAGTCTTCCAGCGGATCTTCGGCGAACAGCTTGTTCGAGATTTCCGTGTACTGGGTGATCGCCAGGTTGAACAACGCCGTGCCGGGGCCGACGTCCTTGCGATAACGGACCGTGTAATCCAGGCCTTTCACATTGTCCGTCGCCAGGTTGACGTAGCTGTCGCGGACCGTGAGGCTGTTGTCCGCCGCATCGCGCGTGACCAGTCGGCAGAAGCCGGCGTCGGCCGCGAAGTCGGCCGGGTTGGAGTCATAGCAGCGGGTCAGGATCTGGGCTGCACCGGTGCGCGACACGCCGTTCTCGACCTCGATCTCGTAATAATCGACGGCGAAGGCCAGATCGCCCCAGCCCGAGGGCAGCGGCGGCTGGACGACTAGGCCGACGGTCATGTTGGTCGAGGTTTCGGCCGCCAGGCCGGCGTCTGCGCCGCCTGCGGTGATCACCGTGACGCTGTTGGTCGACTGGAAGTCGCCCGCCAGGCCTTCGGCCGTGCAGTTGGCGACGCGGTTCGGGTTCACGCCCGGCGCGCCGTAGTTGTTGCAGCGGTCGTTGGTGTTCGACAGGAAGCCGGTGGTGGCGCCGACGAACTGTTCGAACAGCGCCGGGGCGCGGTACGAGGTGCCGTAGGTGCCGCGAACCGTGACCCAGTCGATCGGACGATAGACCAGACCGACCTTGTAGGTCGTGTCGTCGCCGTACGAGTCATAGTCGGTGTAGCGGAACGACCCGTTCAGGGTCAGTTCGCGCACGCCCGGCAGGTCGACCAGGATCGGCGCTTCGATTTCGCCGAACACTTCCTTCACCGAATCCGAGCCGCGCGTGATGGCCGAGGTCGAGAAGTTGTAGGTGTTGCCCAGCTGGCTATCCAGGCCCGGCGTGTCGTCGATTTCGGACTCACGCCATTCGGCGCCGAAGAAGCCCATGACGCGGCCGGCAGGCAGGCTGAACAGCGGGCCGTCGATGCCGATGCTGACCACTTTTTCGGTGAACTCGGTCGTGCCGGTCACCGGACGGAAGACATAGTCGACCCAGTCCTGCGGCAAGGCGCCACGGATGGTCTGGGCGTTCAGGGCGGGTGCGGCGACGCAGCCGGGGTTCGAAGCCAGTTGGGCGCACTGGAACTGGCCGGGCGCCGTTTCCACCACGTCCAGCGACTCGATCATGCGATCGGTCAGGAACTGTTCGCTGGTGTAGGTCGACTTGGACCGCGAATAGCTGACGTAGGCGTCATAGCGCCATTCCGGCAGGAACAGGTCGCCCTTGATGCCGGCGACATAGCGGCCGAAGTCCACTTCCTGTTCGGAATGGTCGTTGCCGAAGCCGATGAAGGCGCGGGCGCCGACATCCTGGCCCTTGTTCAGGCCCTGATCGCCCGAGATCGTGCTGAACGCCAGGCTATCCGGGATCAGCGGGCTGCCCTTGGCGTAGTCCAGCGAGAGCTGGCGATAGCCGGTCTGCGACGACTTGCGCTGGTTGAACAGGGCTTCGCCATAGACCTCGGCGTTGCCCAGGGCGTGAAGGTCATAGCCGACTTCGCCGTACAGGGTGGTGATGTCCACCGGCGAGATCAGCGACTCGTTCAGCATCCGGTCTTCGAAGGTGTCGCGGACGTTGAGGTCGTTGCCGGGGCCGCCCACGCCTTCAAACCCGGGCACGCCGCCGGCGACGCCCGCGTTCGGACGCCAGCGATTGAACACCGTCCCGACGGAACCGGGCGCGCCGACGCCCGCCGTGCCGATGAACGTCCGGGCGCCGCTGGCGCTGGGCGGACCCTCCACGCCCAGGGCGACGGTGTTGATCGTCACGCCGTTCGAGCCGGTCGTGGTGATCGGATAGCATTTCGACTGGCCGGTCAGCGGGTCGATATAGTCCTGGCCGTTGCGGAAGCCGTCGGTCTGGCAGCGCGTGAACTCGCGGTCGCGCAGGGTCAGTTCGTCACGCTCGTAGCGTTCGACCGAACCGGCGGCGCGCCAGCGGTCTGCACGGACGCCCGCCGTCAGCGACAGACGGGTCGAACCGCCCGCGCCATTGGCTTCCAACGGCTCGTTGCGCTGGCCTTCAAAGGTGACGCCTTCGAAGTTGTTGCGGGTCTGGATGTTGACCACGCCGGCGACGGCGTCCGAACCATAGACCGACGAGGCGCCGTCACGCAGCACTTCGACGCGGTCGATGATGGCGGTCGGCAGCACGTTCAGGTCGGCCGCGCCGACCGAACCGCGCGAACCGGCCGGCGAAACGCGACGGCCGTTCAGCAGCACCAGGGTGCGGCTCGGGCTCATGCCGCGCAGGCCGATGGTGTTGGCGCCGGGGCCGCCGTTGGTGACGTAGCCGCCGTACGAGTTGTTGATCTGCGAGGTGCCGCCGGTGACGGCCGTGCTCTGCAGCGCCTCCGTGGTCGAGGCGAAGCCCTGCAGGGTCGCCTCTTCGCGCGTCACGACCTGGGTCGGCGACGGGGCGTTATAGTTGTCACGGCGAATACGGGAGCCGATGACGACGATGTCTTCGACGCTTGCGGACTCATCAGCCTGAGTAACGGTGGCGTCTTGAGCCATCGCGACAGGCGCTGAAAACATGGACAGCGAAGCCGCCACAATTCCGCCGACCACAGTCGACGACAGAAGGTAATTTTTACGAGTACGCATACGCCTCATTCACAAACAGTATTGAACAATACTTAGGGAAACAGCTAGATATCGCGGATATATACCGACGGTATATTAAATACATCCGTTATATGACCTTGTTAGGCACACGTTTTACACTCCGCAACCAAAAAGTCGCATAATTGTACGAAAAATGGAGAAATTGGGCGCGACAGGTCACATGTTGCGGCGTATTGAAGCATTTTACTTCCACATCACGCCGCTTTGTCGCCATTTTTAGGCCTTGAACCGGCCAGTCACCGCCGCAAGCCCCCTCTCTGGCGCCGCCCCTTCCTGCGCACTAAGTTCTGTTCATGAACCGTTCTTCGACGCCGAAGCCCGCCGCCAAACCCGCCAAGCCCGTGCACACGCCTGACCCCGGCGTGCGCGAGGCCGCCGCCGCCTTCAAGCGGGATACGGGCAAGATGCCGATGTTCGCTCCCGTCACCGGCCCGCGCCTGACGCCGGAGGAGCCGGTCGCCGCGCCCGCCGACTGGGTGCCCCACCGCCCCTCGCACGAGGGCAAGAAGAAGGGCGGCCGCTTCCGGCTGGAGACCCAATACACCCCCGCCGGCGACCAGCCCTCCGCCATCGCCGAACTGGTCGCCCAGGCCGAGGCGGGCGACCGCGATCAGGTGCTGCTGGGCGTCACCGGCTCGGGCAAGACCTTCACCATGGCCAAGGTCATCGAACAGACCCAGCGCCCGGCCCTGATCCTGGCCCCCAACAAGACCCTGGCCGCCCAGCTCTATTCCGAGTTCAAGTCATTCTTCCCGGACAACGCCGTCGAATATTTCGTCAGCTACTACGATTACTACCAGCCGGAAGCATATGTACCAAGAACTGATACATATATCGAGAAAGACTCGTCCATAAATGAGCAGATCGACCGGATGCGGCACTCGGCGACGCGGGCGATCCTGGAGCGGGAGGATGTGATCGTCGTCGCCTCCGTCTCCTGCATCTACGGCATCGGGTCGGTGGAGACCTATACGGCCATGACCTTCACCCTGAAGGTCGGGGACCAGATCGACGAGGGGAAGCTGCGGGCCGATCTGATCGCGCTGCAGTACAAGCGCAACGACCTGAACTTCGACCGCGGCATGTTCCGCAAGCGCGGCGACGTCATCGAGATCTTCCCGGTCCACCTTGAGGACCGCGCCTGGCGCATCAGCCTGTTCGGCGACGAACTGGAGGCGATCCAGGAGTTCGACCCCCTGACCGGCAAGAAGACCGCCGACCTGACCGAGATCACCGTCTACGCCGCCAGCCACTATGTGACCCCGCGCCCCACGCTGAACCAGGCCACCCAGGGCATCAAGGCCGAGCTGAAGGAGACGCTGGACTGGATGATCGAGAACGGCAAACTGCTCGAAGCCCAGCGGCTGGAGCAACGCACCCGTTTCGACCTGGAGATGATGGAGGCCACCGGCAGCTGCGCCGGCATCGAGAACTATTCCCGCTGGCTGACCGGCCGCGCCCCCGGCGAGCCCCCGCCCACCTTCTTCGAATACATCCCCGACAACGCCCTGCTGTTCGTGGACGAGAGCCACGTCACCATCGGCCAGATCAACGGCATGTTCCGCGGCGACTACCGCCGCAAATCCACCCTGGCCGAATACGGCTTCCGCCTGCCCTCCTGCATCGACAACCGCCCGCTGAAGTTCGAGGAATGGGAGGCCATGCGCCCCCAGACGGTGCACGTCAGCGCCACCCCCGGCGCCTGGGAGATGGACCAGGCCGGCGGCGTCTTCGTCGAACAGGTCATCCGCCCCACCGGCCTGATCGACCCCCCCGTCGAGATCCGCCCGGTCTCGGGCCAGACCCGCAACCAGGTCGACGACGTCATCGACGAGGTCAAGGCCACCACCCGCGCCGGCTACCGCAGCCTGGTCACCACCCTGACCAAGAAGATGGCCGAGGACCTGACCGAATACATGCATGAACAGGGGATCCGCGTCCGCTACATGCACTCCGACGTCGATACGCTGGAGCGGATCGAGATCCTGCGCAACCTGCGTCTGGGATCCTTCGACTGCCTGATCGGCATCAACCTGCTGCGCGAGGGGCTGGACATCCCCGAGTGCGGCCTGGTCGCCATCCTGGACGCGGACAAGGAGGGCTTCCTGCGCTCCGAGACGTCGCTGATCCAGACCATCGGCCGCGCCGCGCGCAACATCGACGGCCGCGTCATCCTGTACGCCGACCGCATGACCGGCAGTATGGAGCGCGCCATCGCCGAGACCGACCGCCGCCGCGAACGCCAGATGGCCTACAACACCGAACACGGCATCACGCCCGAAAGCGTCAAGCGCGACATCAAGGAGCTGATGGACAGCCCCTATGAGTCCCGCGAAATGGACCGCCTGACCCGCCCCGGCGTCGCCGAAGCCTCCAAACCCTTCGTCGGCTCAAACTTCCAGGCCGCGCTCAAGGACCTGGAAGGCCGCATGCGCGAAGCCGCCTCCAACCTGGAGTTCGAGGAAGCCGGCCGCCTGCGCGACGAGATCAAGCGCATGAAACTGCTGGACCTGGAATTCGCCAACGAGGCCCTGACGGGGGCGGGGGAAGAGGTGGACCGGTCGGCGCCGAAGAAGTGGCGCGCGGAAGCGGCGGCGGAGAAGGCGGAGGCGTTTAGGAAGGGGCGGTTGTAGGGGGCGCTCCCGCTTCCTTCTCCCCTTGCGGGAGAAGGTGGCCGAGCGAAGCGAGGTCGGATGAGGGGTTTTCACCGCTCCTCACGATCCACGCCAAACCGACCCCTCATCCGGCCCTGCGGGCCACCTTCTCCCGCAAGGGGAGAAGGAAGCAGGAGGCTAAGCTTCGGATCAATCTGCGCCTCGTCGTCGCCTAATGATTGCCTCTGTTGCACTGGCTCAACTTCAGGTTTGCGTAACCCGTATGCGCCGCCCCACCGGAAATCGATCTGAAGAACAAAAGGCGATCGACAGCGCCGACAATGGTGTTAAGCTGGCTGAATCACGCTGCAAGGAGCCCCTATGAATCGTCCGATCGGAGTCGATCTGTTCGCCGGAGTTGGCGGGATGAGCCTGGGCTTCGAACAGGCAGGTTTCGACGTCGTCGCAGCGGTGGAAATTGATCCGATCCACGCTGCCGCCCACGCGTTCAACTTCCCAGATGCGGCAGTTATCGCCCGGTCTGTACAAGACCTGACCGGGCAGGATATTCGCAAGCTCGCCAACCTAGGCGACCGCAAGGTCGATGTGGTTTTCGGCGGCGCGCCTTGTCAGGGCTTCTCGATGATCGGCAAGCGCGCACTCGACGACCCAAGGAATGCGCTCGTCCGGGATTTCGTCCGGATCGTCCGCGAGTTGGACGCCTCCTACTTCGTATTCGAGAACGTCAAGGGGATCACGGTCGGTCGTCATCGCGCGTTTCTCGAAGAACTGATCGCCGAGTTCGTCGACGCCGGCTACGCGGTGGAGAAACGTTGGAAGGTTCTCAACGCCGCCCAATATGGTGTTCCGCAAAATCGCGAACGCCTGATCCTGATGGGTGCCAAGAAGGGGCTTCCGCTTCCCCGCTATCCTGAAGCCACGACTCGCCCGGCAGGGTCCAAAACTTCAAAACTGCCGGAAGGACCCAGCTGCAAGGACGCATTGGGCGACCTTCCCGACGCGGAAAAATTCGAACGCCTGATGGCGACGGACAGCGTCGCGACGAGTTCGTGGAGCACGCCAAGCGAATACGCGACCGAGATGCGCTGCAGAACCAGCGACAGCTGGCACTATGGATATGTGCGATGCTGGGAACCGAATGTCCTAACATCCAGCGCACGGACTGAGCACACCGAAATCTCTCGGCGGCGCTTCTCGAATACGGTTCCTGGCGAAGTCGAACCCATCTCTCGCTTCTTCCGCCTTCCGCCGGATGGCGTCTCCAATACCTTGCGAGCAGGCACCGACGCCGCGCGTGGAGCCTTCACCAGCCCTCGGCCTATCCACTACAAGCACGACCGCTGCGTCACCGTTCGCGAGATGGCTCGCCTACACGGTTTCCCAGACTGGTTCCGATTACACGAGACCAAATGGCATGGAGCGAGGCAGGTCGGGAATGCGGTGCCGCCTCCTCTCGCACGCGCGGTAGCCAGTTCGCTGATCGCAGCCATGGACATCGAAGCTCAACGTCCCGAACACTCGGTCAAGCTTGGTGATCCGATGCTGGTCTCGGTCAGCATGAAGGACGCTTCCGCACTGTTCGGCAAGACCTTCACACCTCAGCGGCGCGATCAGAAAAGCGGCGCTCGGAAACGGAAGCAGAGCGAGATAGAAGAGGCGAACACCCTCGCACGGATTTCGCATGGCTAAGGTTCCGCCCCGAGAGAACAGATACAAGCTCCTGATCGAGAAGATATTCTTCGATCATTTCGAGCCGGGAACGACGGCGTTCGAATTTGCGCGCAAGGAAATTGAGACCGTCGCCGCGGCGCTGGACATCAAGCTGCCCAAAAACCTGGGCGACGTCATCTATGCGCTGAGGTATCGAATAGATTACCCAGACAGTATCAAGGCCACTCAGCCCGAAGGCCGGAACTGGATCATCGAAGGGGCCGGTCGAGCCGGATATCGCTTCCGACTTGTCAAAACCCAACGCATCCTGCCACGGCCCGATCTCGTTCGGGTATTGATCCCGGACGCGACACCAGAACTCATCCGCGCCTATGCGCTGGACGACGAACAGGCCCTGTTGGCCATAGTGCGCTACAATCGTCTGATCGACACCTTCCTCGGACTGACGACCTACAGTCTGCAAAACCACCTCCGCACGACGGTCAACGGCATCGGCCAGATCGAGATAGACGAACTCTACGTCGGAATTGACAAGCGAGGCTGTCACTACGTCATTCCGGTTCAGGCGAAGGGCGGCAAGGACCAGATCGGCATCGTCCAGACCACTCAGGACATTCGCTTCGTCGAGCAGAAATTCTCCGGCCTACGCTGTCGGGCCATCTCGGCGCAGTTCATGGAAGAGGGCGTTGTCGCCTTGTTCGAGCTGACACTCCAGGACGACGAAATCCGAATAATCGACGAGCGGCACTATAAGCTGGTGTCCGCAGACCAGATCGATCAGACGGCGATCCGTCGCTACACGGACTAAGATAACGCCTCTTGCCTAGCCGTTCCGACCACCTTCTCCCGCAAGGGGAAAAGGAAGGAGTGCAATCTTGGCGAGCGTTTCGCACAATCTGAATATGGACGACTGGCTGCAATCCCGCGCCAAACAGATGCGCCGCGAGCCCGTCCATTATGAGCGGCGGCTGTGGGGGCTGTTGCGGGATCGGCGGCTGGCGGGGCTGAAGTTTCGGCGTCAGATGGTGATCGGGCGCTATATCGTCGACTTCGTCTGTCTGAGGCATCGGCTGATCGTCGAGGCGGACGGGCCGCAGCATGACGACCGGATCGAGGACGCCGAGCGGGACGCCTGGCTGCGCGAACAGGGGTTCCGGGTGCTGCGGTTTGCGAATGGGATGATCGGGAACCAGCGGGAAGCGGTGCTGTCGGCCATTGTGGCGGCGACGGAGGAAGGCCTGACGCGCGATTAAGGCGTCCTTCTCCCCTTGCGGGAGAAGGTGGCAGCCGAAGGCTGACGGATGAGGGGTTTCACCGGCCCTGACGGTTCACGCCGAACCGACCCCTCATCCGGCCCTGCGGGCCACCTTCTCCCGCAAGGGGAGAAGGAAGACGCCGCTCACAACCCGTCCAGTGTCTTGTCCCAGTCCTTCGCGGACATGACCTTGCCGCAGCAGTCGATGACCATATCGACCCCGGTGCGGATGCGTCGGTCGCTTTCCGTCTCGGCGACCGGCTCCATCCCGGCCGCCTTCAGCTGGTCCTCCAGGGCGGCGACCCGACGGTCCAGCGCCGCGCGCCGGTGCAGCTGGGCGTGCCGAAACTCCTGGTTCTTCTGACCCAGGGTCTGCTGCTGGGTCCAGTAGGCTTCTTTCAGCGCCAGATGGGTGTCGGCGGCGCCGGGGCGGATGGCCAATCGGTCGCTCGCCGCCAGAGGGTTCATCAATATGTCGTACACCAGTTGCAGCGGCGCGTTCTCGACCGTCATGGCCCCGTGCGCCGTCTCGCCCCGCGCCTCCAGCTTGCGATAGGTGGCGGCCAGCCCCGCCAGGGCGCGCGCCTCCAACAGCCGGCCGGCGCGCATGGCCCGGCCCGAGGCCTGGGCGGCGGCCTCGGCCAGGACGGCCGGGTCCCCGCCGGCCGCATCGTCGGATGATACGTCGAACAGGCTCGGCGGCGGGGGCGGCGGATCGACCGGCTCGGCCGGAGCGTGCAGATAGCGGGACCAGCCGTCGCGCGTGGCGCGGGCGCGCAGGGCGTGGGCGGTCACGTCATATTTGGCCGCGACCTCTTCGGCGCCCAGTCCGGCCAGATAGTCCTGGCGCACCTTGTCCCAGACTTCGGCGGGTTGAATCTTGTATTTGCGTCTTTCCATGCCGCCAGTATGGGCCATGGAGATGCTCAGGCTGGAAAGTCGATGATTTTCGGGGTTAAGCGCCTGAAATCACACAAATCGATATGTCAGTTCAAACCCGCCAGCGCTCCTAATTCCTCTCCCTCCCCGTTCCGGGGAGGGGGGTCGAGCCGGAGGCGAGACCGGGTGGGAACGGCAGGGCTGGAAAGACCCTCTCCCGCTTGCGGGAGAGGTGGCCCGGCGTTCGGCGCAGCCGAACCAGGGTCGGAGAGGGAAGTCTTCTTAAAGAAGCAAAACTCCCCCCATCGTCAGGCGTGTCGCTACGCGCCACGACCTGACACTTCCCCCGCAAGCGGGGGAAGGTCTTTTAGTCCTCGTCCATCTTCAGGGCGGCGATGAAGGCTTCCTGCGGGATTTCGACCTTGCCGAACTGACGCATCTTCTTCTTGCCGGCCTTCTGCTTCTCCAGCAGCTTCTTCTTCCGCGTGGCGTCGCCGCCGTAGCATTTGGACGTCACGTCCTTGCGCAGCGCCCTGACAGTCTCGCGGGCGATGATCTTGCCGCCGATGGCCGCCTGGATCGGGATGACGAACAGGTGGGGCGGGATCAGTTCCTTCATCTTCTCGACCATGCCCCGGCCGCGCGTCTCGGCGCGGGCGCGGTGGACCAGCATGGACAGGGCGTCCACCGGCTCGGCGTTGACCAGGATGTTCATCTTCACCAGGTCGCCGACCTTGTATTCGGTGATCTCGTAGTCGAACGAGGCATAGCCCTTCGAGATCGACTTCAGCCGGTCGTAGAAGTCGAACACCACCTCGTTCAGCGGCAGCTCATAGACCACCATGGCGCGGGCGCCGACGTAGGACAGTTCGATCTGCTGGCCGCGGCGGTCCTGGCACAGCTTGATGACGCTGCCGAGGTATTCGTCGGGGGTCAGGATGGTGGCCTTGATCCAGGGCTCGGAAATGGTCTCGATCTGCATCACGTCGGGCAGGTCGGCCGGGTTGTGCAGGTCGATCTCGGAGCCGTCGCGCAGGCCGATCTTGTAGACCACCGAGGGGGCGGTCGCGATCAGGTCCAGGTTGAACTCGCGGCTCAGCCGTTCCTGGATGATCTCGAGGTGCAGCAGGCCCAGGAAGCCGCAGCGGAAGCCGAAGCCCAGGGCGGCGCTGGATTCCATCTCGTAGGTGAATGACGCATCATTCAGCCGCAGCTTGCCGATGGCGGCGCGCAGGTCCTCGAAGTCGGCGGCGTCGACCGGGAACAGGCCGCAGAAGACCACCGACTGGACCTCCTTGAACCCCTTCAGCGGTTCGGCGGTCGGCTTCTTCTCGTCGGTGATGGTGTCGCCGACGGCGGCGTGGGCGACTTCCTTGATCTGGGCGGTGATGAAGCCGACCTCGCCGGGGCCCAGCTGGTCCACCGGGGTGTTCTTGGGCAGGAAGACGCCGACGCGGTCGATCAGGTGGGTCGAGCCGTTGCGCATCATCTTGACCCGCATGCCGGTCTTCAGCACCCCGTCGAAGACGCGGACCAGGACGACGACGCCGAGGTAGGGGTCGTACCAGGCGTCGACCAGCATGGCCTTCAGCGGGGCGTCGGGGTCGCCCTTGGGGGCAGGGAGTTTGGTGACGATGGCTTCGAGGACATCCTCGATGCCGATGCCGGACTTGGCGCTGCACAGCACGGCCTCGGAGGCGTCGATGCCGATGACGTCCTCGATCTGGGCCCGGACCCGCTCGGGCTCGGCGGCCGGCAGATCGACCTTGTTCAGGACGGGGACGATCTCGTGGTTGTTATCAATGGCCTGATAGACGTTGGCCAGCGTCTGCGCCTCGACCCCCTGCGACGCATCCACGACCAGCAGCGACCCCTCGCACGCCGCCAGGCTGCGCGAGACCTCATAGGCGAAGTCCACGTGCCCCGGCGTGTCCATCAGGTTCAGGACATAGTCCTGCCCGTCCTTGGCGCGGTAGTTCAGGCGCACCGTCTGCGCCTTGATCGTAATGCCCCGCTCCTTCTCGATATCCATATTGTCGAGCACCTGCTCGGACATCTCGCGCGCGGTCAGGCCGCCGGTGAACTGGATCAGTCGGTCGGACAGGGTGGATTTGCCGTGGTCGATGTGCGCGACCACGCTGAAGTTCCGAATGTTCGAGATAGGGGGAGTCGTCATCCGCGCGGCCCTATCACGCGTAGAGGTCCGGGACCAGCGGGCGCGGCGATCCGCGCCCGCTGGCCGTGCTAGATTAAGGCTTTGCAACAATATGTATCCGCGTTTGAGAACGGCTCGCGGACGCGGTATGGGTCGCGCCTCCCGATAACCGGCGCGAGCCGGGGCCTGCAACCGAGGAACTCCCCGTGTCCAAGACGACCCGAAACGCTCTCAACCTCGGCGCCATGGCCCTGTCGGCCTTCCTGCTGGCCAGTTGCGGCGGACATGGCGATGAGAAGACCGAGGAGAAGGCCGCCGGCGGCTCGCGCCAGACCGTCACCGCCGCCACCGTGACCCTGACCAATCTGCGGCGCACCGTCACCGCCTCGGGCACCGTCTCGGCCTGGGAGGAAGTGCCGGTCGCGGCCGAGACCGGCGGCCTGACCGCCGTCGCCGTCTATGTCGATGAGGGCTCCTACGTGCGTCAGGGCCAGGTCCTGGTGCAGATGAACGACGTCCTGCTTCGCGCCCAACTGCGCCAGCAGCAGGCCCAGGTGCAGCTGGGCGAGGCCAATGTGGCGCGCGACGACGCGGCGCTGGAGCGGGCGCAGCAGCTGAAGGCGCGCGGCTTCCTGTCTCAGGCCTCGCTGGACACCGCCCTGGCCAATCAGCGCGCGTCGAACGCCAATCTGGCCGCCGCCCGCGCCACCCTGGCCCAGACCCAGACCCATCTGGCCCAGGCCACCATCCGCGCCCCCGTCGCCGGCCTGATCATCAGCCGCAGCGTGACCAAGGGCCAGATCATCTCGGCCGGGACCGAACTGTTCCGCATGGTCCGCGACGGCCGGCTGGAGCTGGACGCCCAGGTGCCCGAGACCGAGCTGGCCCAGGTCCGCGCCGGCCAGTCGGCGACCGTGACCTCCAGCGAGGCGGGAACCACCGCGGGCACGGTCCGGATCGTCACGCCCGAGGTCAACGCCAGCACCCGCCTGGGCCTGGCCCGCATCTCGCTGTCGCCCGGCGCCCAGCTGCGGCCGGGCATGTTCGCCCGCGCCGACATCGACGTCGGCGACCAGCCCGCCACCACCGTGCCCACCGGCGCGGTCCTGTATCGCGACAACAAGCCGGGGGTCTTCACCCTGGTCGCCGACGGCCGGGTTCACTTCCAGCCGGTCGTCATCCTGTCGCGGACCGACACCCAGACGGCCGTCACCGGCGTCAATGTCGGCGCCCAGGTCATCGTCAGCGGCGCGGGCTTCCTGAACGAGGGCGACCGCGTCAACGTCGCCCAGGCCCCCGGCGGCGCCCGTTCTGCTGGCCCCGCCGCCGCCCAGCCCGCGGCCAAGTAGGACCGACCCATGAACCAGATCTCGTCCTGGGCGATCAAGAACCCGATTCCGATCATCCTGCTGTTCCTGCTGCTGACCCTCGGCGGCGTGGTCGGCTTCATGGGGATGCGGATCAACTCCAACCCCGACATCGACTTCCCGCTGGTCAATGTCACCGCCGCCCGCCCCGGCTCCGCCCCGGCGGAAATGGAGGTCCAGGTCACGCGGCTGATCGAGGACTCGCTGGCCGGCCTGTCGGGCGTGCGCCACATCACCTCGAACATCAGCGACGGCGTCTCGACGACGGTGATCGAGTTCGAACTGGGCACGGACACCGACCGGGCCACCAACGACGTGCGCAACGCCATGACCGGCCTGCGCGCCAGCCTGCCCCAGGACATGCAGGAGCCGGGGGTCCAGCGCATCGACATCACCGGCGACGCCCTGATCACCTATGTGGTCCGCTCGCCGACCATGACGCCGGAACAGATCAGCTGGTTCATCGACAACGAGATGAGCCGCGCCCTGCTGGCCCTGGGCGGCGTGGGCCAGGTCAACCGCTCGGGCGGCGTGGACCGCGAAATGCGGGTCGAGCTGGATCCGCAGCGGCTGGCCGCCTATGGCGTCACGGCGGCCGAGGTCAGCCAGGCCCTGACCAACGTCAACAACAACCTGCCCGGCGGCCGCGTCACCATCGCCGGGTCCGAGCGCGCCGTCCGCACCCTGGGCGCCGCCACCTCGGTGGCGCAGCTGCGCGAGACCCTGGTGCCGCTGGGCGAGGGCAAGACCGTGCGCCTGGATAATCTGGGCACGGTCGAGGACAAGTGGAGCGAACCGCGCCGCCTGGCCCGCTACAACGGCCAGGAGGCCGTCACCTTCAACTTCCTGCGCTCGCGCACCGCGTCCGAGGTCAAGGTCGCCGAAAAGGTCCGCGAAGAGGTCAAGAAGATCGACGAGGCCCATCCCGAGCTGACCATCAGCCAGGTCACGGCCAGCGTCGAGGAGATCGAAGAGAGCTATCTGGCCTCGCTGGAGGCCCTGCTGCTGGGCGCCGTCCTGGCCGTCATCATCGTCTTCATCTTCCTGCGCGACTGGCGCGCCACCCTGATCGCGGCGACGGCCATGCCGATGTCGCTGATCCCGACCTTCGCCATCCTGGGCCCGCTGGACCAGTCGCTGAACGTCGTCACCCTGCTGGCCCTGTCCCTGACCATCGGCATTCTGGTCGACGACGCCATCGTGGAGATCGAGAACATCGTCCGCCACATGCGCGACGGCAAACCGCCCTATGACGCCTCGCTGGAGGCGGCGGACGAGATCGGTCTGGCGGTCGTGGCCACCACCGCCACCATCATCGCCGTCTTCGCGCCGGTCGGCTTCATGCCCGGCATCATCGGCCAGTTCTTCAAGGCCTTCGCGCTTGCGGCCTGTGTCTCCGTGGCCTTCTCGCTGCTGGTGGCGCGGACCCTGACGCCGCTGATGGCGGCCTTCATCCTGAAACACTCCCACCACGAGGATCGCGACCCGTTCTGGATGGGCGGCTATCTGAAGGCCCTGCACTGGTGCCTGGGCAACCGCTGGAAGGTCTTCATCATCGGCATCCTGTTCCTGGTCGGGTCGATCGCGACCTCGATCGTGGCCAAGATGTCGTTCGAGTTCATGTCGCCCGGCGACACGGCGCGCGCGGCCTTCCAGGTGGAACTGCCGCCGGGCTCGACCCTGCGCCAGACCGACGCCGTGGTGCAGCAGATCACCCGCAAGCTGGAGGCCCGCCCCGAGGTCACCTCGGTCTATGCCGCCGTCGGCGGCCAGGACGTGACCCAGGCCAATATCTACGCCGACATGGTGCCCAAGGGCGACCGCGAGCTGAGCCAGCAGGCCTTCGCGCGGGTCATGGTCGACGAGATGAAACAGATCCCCGGCGCCCGCATCCGCGCCGGCATAAGCCAGCAGGGCGGCGGTCCCGGCGACGGCACCACCTACACCTTCTCGATCCTGAGCGACGATCCCGTCGCCCTGAACGCCGCGGCGCGCAAGGTGGAGGAAGAGATGCGCGGCGTGTCGGGTCTGGCCAATGTCGTCAACTCGGCCGCCATCGCGCGTCCCGAAATCCTGGTCACGCCGCGTCCGGACGAGGCCGCCCTGGCGGGCGTGTCGGCCGGCGCCATCTCCCAGGCGGTGCGGGTCGCCACCATCGGCGACGTCGACCAGAACCTGCCCAAGTACAATCTGGGCGACCGCCAGGTCCCGATCCGGCTGCAGCTGACCGAAGCGGCGCGCGAGGACCTGAGCGTGCTGGAGAACCTGCGGGTGCCGGCGACGGGCGGGGCTTCGGTGCCGCTGAGCGCCGTCGCCGACATCCAGTTCGGCGCCGGTCCGGCCACCGTCACCCGTCAGGACCGGTCGCGCATCGCCTCGATCAGCGCCGAACTGGACGGCATCACCACCGGCGCGGCGAGCGTGGCGGTCAACCGCCTGCCCTCGGTCCAGAACCTGCCCGCCGGCGTGCGGCAGGTGCCGGCCGGCGACGAGGAGTTCATCCAGGAGATGCTGACCGGCTTCGGCATCGCCTTCGCCTCGGGCATTCTGCTGATGTATGCGGTGCTGACCCTGCTGTTCAAAAGCTTCGCCTATCCGATCACCATCATGGCGGCCCTGCCCCTGGCCATCGGCGGCGCCTTCATCGCCCTGGCCATCGGCGGCGCCAACTTCTCCATGTCGGCCCTGATCGGGGTGCTGATGCTGATGGGGATCGCGGCCAAGAACTCCATCCTGCTGGTCGACTATGTCATCATGGCCGAAAAGGACGGGATGCCGCGCCGTGAGGCCATCATGGACGCCGCGCACAAGCGCGCGCGCCCCATCCTGATGACCACCTTCGCCATGGGCGCCGGCATGGTGCCGATCGCCATGGGCATCGGGGCCGACGTGCAGTTCCGCTCGCCCATGGCCATCGCCGTGCTGGGCGGGCTGATCTCCTCGACCTTCCTGTCCCTGCTCTACATCCCCGCCATCTTCACCATCGTCGACGACGTGGCCCAGTGGGCGCGGCGCATCCTGCGCCGGTCGACGGCGGGGCAGCGGGAACTGGCGAAACCGCGGCAGGCGCCGTTGGTGGAGTGAGGTCGATCGGCTTTGCGGACCCTCATTGGGTCCGCAAAGGGTGGATTGGGGTCATCGCCCCAGGGAGCAATCAAAGCGTAAACGTCGAGCATGGAAGCGCTTGGGACCACATCGTCCGATCACGCCGCCCGCGATCAGGCGACGCTTGGCTTTTACGCCGATGCGTCGCCAGTGTACGTAGCCAGCGGACCGGGCGGCGCAAGCCGACACTTGGACGCATTTCTTCGGCTTCTCGCGCCAGGAGCTCGCATTCTTGAACTCGGTTGCGGCGGCGGTCGAGATAGCGAAGAAATGCTGGCCCGAGGCTTCAAACTCGACGCCACCGATGGCGTCCCAGAGATCGCCCGCAAGGCTGAAGAGCGAATAGGTCGCCCGGTCCGAGTGATGCGGTTCGATGAACTCGATGCGGTGGATGAGTACGACGGCGTCTGGGCGCATGCCAGCCTGCTGCACGTCCCCCGTCCTGCGCTTCCGGGCGTTCTGGCTCTCGTATTTCGCGCCTTGAAGCCTGGTGGAACCCATTTCGCCAATTTCAAAGGTGGCGGCTGCGAAGGGCGTGACGCCTTCGGGCGCTACTTCAACTATCTAACGGCTGACGAAGTCCGCGCCGCCTATGGGCGCTCGGCCGAATGGGACATTCAATCCCTCACTGAATATTTGGGCGGCGGTTATGATGGCGTCCAAGGCCCATGGGTCGGCATCACGGCACGCAAACCAGTCAAGTGACCGCCGCTCTAAGGTGTGGCTACGGCCCGTCCGTAAGCAGACTTTCCGAATGACCGCAACGGGTGGGAAGCGGACCTAGAGTGCATCGTATCGCCAAGCCGTGGCGCCCGTTTGATCCAGGACTCCGAACGCGACAAGACGACCATCATGAAAAGTTGCGAAATCGCCTGCAGCGTCGCCGGGCACGTCGGATACAATGACAGTCTCAGCATCGAGCCGACGGACATAGCCACCTGCAACTAGGCGGGTCTCGGCAGGCTCTTGTTCATCCGTTTTGCAAATGGCGATGAGCTTGGACCAGTGGCATTGAAAAGCTCCTGTATCCTCGAAAGTCATTGGCTCGACTAAAACAGCGTGTCCCGGTTCAGGCGGGCCATCGAAGGTAAGGCTGGCGTCGTGAGCGGGAAGCGGCTGCTCCATGATCACCGTAGCGATGACTTGCCCCTTTTCGTCGCGAGCGACAAACCGTTGCTGTTCACTCATGGGCTCGCCGGAGCCTCCGCTCAAGACCAGCGTTGCGGCGACAAACAGCCCAGCAGGCAGCAGATTGAACAACGTCATCTAGACATATGAGCGAACGCATTGAATGTCCGCAACGGGTGGGGAGCGGACGTTCAGCCTTTCACCCGGCAGGGGTGGTCTGGATTGTCGCGGATAAAACCCTCTACCTCCTTCAGCCGCTCTGGATAGGGCACCGCCTCCCTCCAGCCTTCATGGTTGATGAAGCGATACCCGGCACTCCACAACGAGCTAACCTTATTCCACTGCTCCTTGTCGGTCTTCCTCGGCGCTTTGAAAGCGCGACCCATCCAGTGCAACGGATCTCCACATTCCGGGCACTTTGCGTTGGAGCGCTCAGCGAGCTTCCAAGACTTGCGGCACGCAAAACAAGCATGGGGCCAGTGGCACGGGGCAGACATAGGACGAGTATGTCGGCCGTAGAGAATGTCCGCAACGGGTCGAAAGCCGAACTAGGGGCCACGTCTGAGACCAGACATTCCCGCCCTCCCGCCATCACCCAAGAAAAAGGCCCGACCGGTTTCCCGGACGGGCCTTCGTCGTTCCGCCCTGTCAGCCCTGGGGCCGCGGCGGCTGGACGATCAGTATTTGACCTTCAGCGTCACGCCCCAGGTGCGCGGGGCGCCCAGGTAGGCGTTGTAGGTCGCCGTGTCGGTGGCGGGGTTGTAGTAGGTGCCGTTCGCCTGGGGCGTGGTGGTGTTGGTGAAGGCCGTGCCCTGCAGCGGAGCGGCGAAGCCGACCTGGGTGTATTCTTCCTGCAGCAGGTTCTGGCCCCAGACATCGATGGTCCAGCGTTCGTCTTCCGAACCTATGGTGATGCGGCCGTTGACGACGGTGAAGGCCTCCTGGTCCTTGTACGGCAGCAGGTCCGAACCGGTGTTGTAGTCGGTCGAATATTTGGCCGACAGGTTGAAGCCGCCGCGCAGGCCGCCGCCCAGCGAGCGGTCGAAGGCCAGGGCGCCGGTCAGCGACCATTCCGGAGCGAACGAGGCGCGGGCGCCCGGCAGCAGGGACAGGGCGGGGAAGCGCGCCGGGTTCGACAGGTCGGCGGCGGTGAAGTCGTTGTATTTGGCGTCCGTATAGGTGACGCCGCCCTGGAACATCAGGCCCTCGACCGGGGTGAACCAGACCATGTCGGCGTCAACGCCGCGCGAGGTCAGTTCCGGGATGGATTCCACCACGAAGGCGGTGCCCAGGAAGGTGTTGAGCTGGAAGTTCTCGAACTTCTGATCGAAGTAGGTGAGGTTCAGCAGCATCGAGCGGTTGAACAGGGTCGTCTTCACCCCCAGTTCGTAGCTGTCCACCGTCTCGGCGTCGAAGAACAGCGAGGCGTCCGGCGTCACCCCCGTCTGCACCCGGTCCATGTTGTAGCCCGCGCCCTTGTAGCCCCGCGCATAGGAGGCGTAGGCCATGACGGCGTCGTTGAACCGGTAGGAGCCCTTGAACGTGCCGCTGATGTCGGTGTCGCTGAACTTCTCCTGGATCCGGCGATTGTCATAGAGCGGGTTCGACCAGGGCAGGCACAGCAGGCCCACAGCCGCGGCCGGGGTCCCCACATTGACGGTGCCGGGGATGGCCGACGGCGCGCGGTTGGCCGGATTCTGGTTCGCCAGGGCGCCGCCGCAGGCCGCGCCATTGCTTCCCAGATTGTCCTGAACCCCCAGCAGACGCTTGCTGTCATAGGTGTAGCGCAGGCCCAGGTTCAGGTCGAAGGCCTCGGTCACCCGCCAGGTGTTGTTGGTGAACAGGGCCACCGATTCCGACCGCTGGGAATAGTGGTCCTCATAGGCCTTGCCCGCCGCGAAGGTCGGGGCGGCGGCGCTGGGCGCCACGGCGCCGACGACGCAGAGCGGGGTGTTCGGCGCGGCGGCGGTGACCAGGAAGCCCTGCGGATTGGTGAAACAGCCCAGGCGGCTGGGGCTCGGTCCCCCCACGGCGGCCGGCAGGGTCGCCGTCAGCAGGAAGGAGGCGAAGCCGTTGTAGTCCG
This sequence comes from Brevundimonas sp. GW821-FHT10A07, assembly GCF_059415785.1. NCBI lineage: Bacteria > Pseudomonadati > Pseudomonadota > Alphaproteobacteria > Caulobacterales > Caulobacteraceae > Brevundimonas > Brevundimonas sp. GW821-FHT10A07. The sequence goes on along the minus strand of NZ_JBWKNX010000003.1, from coordinate 78,203 downwards.
CGCCGTAGGAATAGGAGTCGTCGCGATAGACGCCTTCCTTGGTGGCGAACAGGCCGACCAGCCAGTCGAACTTGTCCGTCGCGCCGGCCAGACGGAATTCCTGGGTCAGGTTGTCGACGCCGTAGCCGTTGGACCCGTCATTCTCGCGGTGAAGGATGTCGGCGCCCGTATAGTCCAGGTCCATCCCCTGCTGGAACGACCAGTCGCGCCACGAGGTCTGCGACGTCAGGGTGGCGTTCAGGCTGGGCAGGTCGATGGTGGCTTCCGCCGACAGGCCCATGTCCTCGATCTCTTGAGGCGTCTCGCGGTTCGAATAGGCGGTGCGGCTGAAGGGCACCGTGCCGAAGCCGGCGACGGGCGGCCGCTGGCCGGGGCCGTTGGGCGCGGCCAGGGCGGCGATGAAGGCCTGGGTCGGGCCGACGCGGGTCTGAACCGCCGAGCAGCAGAATTCGTCGCGCTTGGTGTAGTCGGCGATCAGGCGGATCGACACCTCGTCGCTGGGCAGGATCAGCAGCTGGCCGCGACCGGTCCAGTAGTCCTGGGTGTTGTCCTCGGTCAGGGTGCGCGGGCCGTCGCCGACGTTGACGTCATAGAAGCCGTCGCGCTCGCGATGCGCCACGAAGATGCGGCCGGCGATGATGTCGCTGAGCGGGCCGGTCGCCGAGACCGAGCCGCCCATGGCGCCGTAGTTGCCGGCGGTCAGTTCGGCCGAAACCGACGGGTCGAACGACGGGCGTTCGGTGATGATGTTGATGACCCCGGCCGAGGTGTTCTTGCCGAACAGGGTCCCCTGCGGTCCCTTCAGCACCTCGATGCGGCTCAGTTCGCCCAGGTCGCCGAAGCCGACCGAGTTGCGCGAGCGATAGACGCCGTCGATCACGACGCCGACCGAGGATTCCAGACCGGGGTTGTCGCCGACGGTGCCGGCGCCGCGGATACGGACCGTGGTCGAGGCTTCGGACTGGGTCGAGGTCACGGTCATGCCCGGCGTCAGGATCTGCAGATCCTTGATGTCCTGCACCCCGGCGCCGTCCAGCACTTCCTGCGACAGGGTCGTGACCACGATCGGCACGTCCTGCAGGCTCTGTTCGCGCTTCTGGGCGGTGACGATGATGTCGTCCACGCTGGTGGGCGCCTCCTGGGCGGCGGCGATCCCGGCGAAGCCGAACACGGCGGCGCCGACGACGGCGGCGGACACGGTGGTCCGGAGATAGCGGTTAGTGTGGCGCATGAAAGCGTCCTCCCGGCTCTGAAGCCCGGTCACGCGGAGCGAGACCGCAGCGTTTCCTAGTTCCCAATCGACGCGCCTCTGCGTGGAGACGCGTTCAGTACCGCAGAGGCTAAGCCCGCTTGGGCGTGAGCTACAAGCGAGCGTTGTTACCCGCGACGATTTTTCGCCGCAGTTCGACCTTCCTGTGACAAGGAAGAGACAGAAAACGCTTACGCTAGGTCAGTTTTTGCACCGCAGTCGCGGCTTTCGCGGCGAAATCGGGGGCTATTCGCCCCTGACCTTCGACCGGGTCCGGCCCGCCAGACCCAGCACGACAGCCGCCGCCACGGCCGACAGGATCGAGCCGCCGATGACGCCCAGCTTGACCTCGACCTGTTCGGGCGAATCGACCGCGCCGGGGAAGGCCAGGACGCCGATGAACAGGCTCATCGTGAAGCCCACGCCGCACAGCAGCGACACCCCATAGACCTGCAGCCAGGTGGCGTCGGTCGGCCGGGCGCCGATCCTCAGGGCCGAGGCCAGCCAGGCCATGCCCAGCACGCCGATCTGCTTGCCGAAGAACAGGCCCAGGGCGATGGCGACGACCAGGGGCGCAAAGGCCTGGTCCATCGTCAGGCCGGCGAAGGAGACCCCGGCCTTGGCGAAGGCGAACAGCGGCAGGACCAGGAAGGCGTTCCACGGATGCAGGTCGTGCATCGCCTCCTTCAGCGGGCTCTGGTGATCCTCCTTGCGCGCCGCGATCGGCACGATCATGGCGAAGGCCACGGCGGTCAGAGAGGTGCTCAGCCCCGACAGGACCGTCAGATACCAGACGGCCGCAAAGCCCAGCACCCAGAAGGGCGTCGGGATCCGGATCCGGTGCGCCACCAGGCCGCCCACGGCGATCAGGCCCAGGGCCCAGAACAGCGGCGCCCAGTTGGCCCCCTCGCTGAACAGGACCGCGATCAGGGCGATGGCCCCCAGGTCGTCGACGATGGCCAGGGTCAGCAGGAAGACCCGCAGCGACGACGGCAGGCCCTTGCCGACGAAGCCGAAGATGGCCAGGGCGAAGGCGATGTCGGTGGCCAGAGGAATGGGCCAGCCCGCATGGGGCGCCCCCATCGTCGCCGACAGCAGCAGATAGACGGCGGCCGGCCCGGCCATGCCGCCCAGGGCCGCCAGCACCGGCGTCGCCAGCTTGCGCGGGTCGCTCAGTTCGCCGCGCACGATCTCGTATTTGATCTCCAGCCCCACGACGAGGAAGAAGATCGCCATCAGGCCTTCCTTGATCCAGTCGGAGATCGACTCCTCCAGCCGGATCGGACCGATCTGAAGCACATGATAGCTCTTCAGCCAGGTGAAATAGTCCGCCGACCAGGGCGAGTTGGCCACCAGCACCGCCGCGATGGCCGCCAGGGCCAGGGCCGAGCCGGACGCGGCCTCGGTCTTGAGGAAGTCGAGAGTCAGTTTGCGCGCCACGGCGGCCTCCGATCGAAAGGATGAGCTGTCGTGACGCCAGGTTATCGACGGGCGTCGGACCGGGTTCGCCGCTTCATCGTGTGAAGACGGCGCCGGCCTGGCCGCAAGCGCAGCCTGATGTCTGCCCACAAGAATACGGCATGGGCCCAGAGGTTCAACCGAAACCGTCACCATAGGCGACTTGCGAAACAGATGCGGCGGTCGCACCTAGCCCCCATGCCCCCCTCCCCCGCCTATCGCCCCGAAGCGCGCGTCTTCGATCTGGGCCCCGATTTCGCCGACGCCGTCCAGGCGGCCGATTTTCCCCAGGCCGTGCTGCGGTTCCGCAACGACCGCGCCGCTGCGGATGTGGGGCTGGAGGGGCTGAGCGACGCCGAATGGATCGCCGCCTTCGGCCGGTTCGCGCCCCTGCCGGGTCAGCCCGGCCCCCTGGCCATGCGCTATCACGGGCACCAGTTCCGCCAGTACAATCCCGACCTGGGCGATGGGCGCGGCTTCCTGGCGGCGCAGATGCGCGAAACGCCGCGCGCTCAAGCAACGAGCGACCGCGTCGGGAGTGATAGCGCCCCAGGTCGACTTCTCGACCTGGGAACAAAAGGCTCGGGTCAGACGCCCTGGTCGCGCGGCGGCGATGGGCGGCTGACGCTGAAGGGCGGGATGCGCGAGGTGCTGGCGGCCGCGATGCTGGAGGCCCAGGGCGTCCCCACCAGCCGGGCCTTCTCCCTGATCGAGACCGGCGAGGCGCTGGAGCGGGGGGACGAGCCGTCGCCGACCCGCTCAGCCGTGCTGGTGCGCCTATCGCATTCGCATATCCGCTTCGGCACCTTCCAGCGCGCCGCCTATCTGGCTCACGCCGATCAGATCGAGACCCTGATCGAACACGTCCGCACTCTTTATCACCCGACGGTCGCCGCCGGGGACGCGCCCGGCCTGCTGCGCGCCGTCGTCGAGGCCTCGGCCCGACTGACCGCCCGCTGGATCGCGGCCGGCTTCGTCCATGGCGTGCTGAACACCGACAATCTGAACGTCACGGGCGAGAGTTTCGACTATGGCCCCTGGCGCTTCCTGCCCGAATACGACCCGGCCTTCACCGCCGCCTATTTCGACCAGACCGGCCTCTACGCCTTCGCGCGCCAGCCCGAGGCGGTGTTCTGGAACCTGACCCAACTGGCCGGCTGTCTGAAACTGGTGGCCGGGGCCGAGCCCCTGACCGACGCCCTGAACAGCTTCGGCCCCGCCTATATCCGCGAACTGCGCGCCGCCTTCCTGATGCGGCTGGGCGTGCTCAGCCTGGGGGAGGCGGCGGACCAGAGGCTGGTCGATGCGACCCTGGCCCTGTTGCGGGAGGGCGGCGAGGCCCTGCGGTGGGAGCCCCTGTTCTTCGACTGGTTCGGCGGCTTCGCCTCCTCGGCCCGCGCCCTGTCGGGGCCGCGCGCCAGACTGTACCAGGGCGAGGCCTTCGACGTCTTCCGCTTCGCCCTGATGGAACATGAGCCCGACCGGATCGAACGGCTGGAGCATCCCATGTTCGCCGCCCGCGAGCCGGAGGAGATGCTGATCGACGAGGTCGAGACGATCTGGGCCGCTATCGACGCCGCCGACGACTGGGGGCCGTTCCAGGCCAAGCTGGCGCGGCTGGAGGCGGCCCGCGCCGCCTGGGGTTTCACCGCCTGAGCCGAACCTTACGAAAGCTTCATCTCGTTTATCGATAATGTTCTTGCCCGTTTATCGATAAATCCATATCGATAGTCGCCAAGTGTCGCGGAGGGCGACCCAATGGAGGGCTATCGGATGAAACTCGTGGGCAAATATTCGGCCGCCAGCGCACTGCGTTGGCTGTTGGGTTTCTTCAACGTCTTCGTCATGATCGGAGCAGTCGCTGCGGGCGTCCTCCTAGTCGCCAGCATGATCATCGGCGTCGACTGGATGGACGCGCTGCGCGATGGGGCGACGGATCCTGACGGAAACTACGAGCTGACCGGCCGCCTGACCCTGCTGGGCGCCTTCCTGGCCTGCGGCTTCACCTGGTGGATCATCAACCGGCTGCGGCGCATCCTGCTTTCGGTGAACCAGGGCGACGCCTTCGAGTTCGCCAATGTCAAACGGCTCCAGGCCGTCGGTTTCGGCCTGCTGGGTATTCAGCTGACCGCCCTGATGCTGTCCATCGTCGCACCCCAGGCCATCGGCCAGTCGGCCTCGGACTATGACTTCGACCTCGGATCCTGGCTGGGCATACTGGTGGTCTTCATCCTGGCCGAGGTCTTCCGTCAGGGGTCGGCCATGCGCGACGAACAGCTGACCACGGTCTGAGAGGCGCGCCATGATCATGATCCAGCTGGACCGGCTGCTGCTCGAACGCCGCATGTCCCTGACCGAACTGTCCGACCGCGTCGGCGTCACCCTGGCCAATCTGTCGATCCTCAAGACCGGCAAGGCCCGCGCCGTCCGCTTCTCCACCCTGGACGCCCTGTGTCGCGAACTGGACTGCCAGCCCGGCGACCTGATCGTCCAGACGCCGGGACCCCAATCGGAAGAACCCTGATCGGCTGAAATATCGTCAGAACCCGTTGCAGGGGCGGCGCGAATCGGGCCACTCGCGCCGCCCCTGAAACACAAAGTCATCAGCTGATGTCATCAATTGATGTCATCGCGTGATGACAAATGATGAAAGGGCCTCTAGATACCCCCTTGCGAACGGAGCCGCTCAATCCGATATCGCAACTGTTACCAATCAGGCCCCTCCCGATGACCACAACCCATCTGCCCGTCGCCCAGGCCCGCAGCCGCGCCGCCTACAAGAACATCACCCTGTGGACGCTGCAGGGCTGGATCGCGATGTTCTTCATCGCCGCCGGCTACGCCAAGCTGACGGAGCCGATGACCAACCTCATCACCCTGATGGGCTGGCCCGCCGTCGCGCCCGAGAACATGGTGCGCGGCATGGGCGTGGTCGAGCTGGTGCTGGCGCTGGGCGTTCTGGCCCCGCTGATCTCCTGGCGCGTCGGCCGCCCCCTGCTGCTGACCGCGGCCGCCGGCTTGATCGTGCTGGAATCGACCATGCTGATCATCCACGCCCTCAGCCAGGACATCGGCCTGGCCGTGGTCAACCTCATTCTGCTGGGCTTCACCATCCCGGTTCTGCTGGGTCGCCGCACGGCCTGACCCGCCCCTGAAGATCGATCGCCGGGACCCTCTCCCCCCTCCTGTCCCGGTGTGTCGCGCCCGGAGCCTTCTCCCCCCTGGCTCCGGGCTTTTCTTTGCCTGCCGTCCATCTCGGCGAAAGCTTACCCTTACGCGCACGTAAAGCCTTTCCTTTACGCGCACGTAAAGTTATGGTGCCCGCATGGCCACCGCCGACGATCACCGCACCTATTCCATTCGCCAGCTGTGCCGCGAGTTCGACGCCACGGCCCGCGCCCTCAGATTCTACGAGGACAAGGGTCTGCTGACGCCGGCCCGCAAGGGACAGACGCGCGTCTATGATTCCCGCGACCGCGCGCGGCTGAAACTGATCCTGAGAGGCCGCCGCATCGGCTTCACCCTGCAGGAAATCCAGGAGATGCTGGACCTGTATGACCGCAAGGATCACAACGTCCACCAGATGGCGGTGGCCCTGAGACGCCACCGCGCCCAGATCGCCGCCCTGAAGCAGCAATTGGAAGACATCGAAGGCGCCATCCAGACGGCGGAAGACGCCTGCGCCTGGATGGAGTCCAAGCTGGGCGAACACCGGCCGGACCTGCTGCCCGGCGCGGAAGACTATGAGAAGCTGCTGCGCGCACGCCTCAACCACGACCATCACCCCTTCAAAGCGAGAGCCTGACCCATGGCCTACAAGTCGCCCGTCCGCGATTTCACCTTCATCCTGAATGAAGTGCTGGAGATCGACCGCTACACCAACCAGCCCGGCTTCCAGGACGTGTCTTCGGACCTGGTCGGCCAGATCCTGGAAGAAGGCGGCAAGTTCGCCGACGAGGTCATCGCCCCGATCAACAATCCGGGCGACAAGGAAGGCTGCCACTGGTCCGAGGGCGGCGTCGTCACCGGTCCCAAGGGCTGGAAGGAAGCCTACAAGGCCATGTCTGAAGCCGGCTGGATGGCGCTGGCCGCCGACCCGGCCTACGGCGGCCAGGGCATGCCCAGCATCGTCGCCTCGGCCTTCGGTCAGATGACCGCCGGCGCCTCGGCGGCCTTCTCCATGTATCCGGGCCTGACGTCGTCCGCCTATGCCGGCATCCACGCCAGCGCCTCGGATGAAATCAAGGCCAAATACCTGCCCAAGATGGTGTCGGGCGAATGGTCCGGCACCATGAACCTGACCGAGCCCCAGTGCGGCACGGACCTGGGCATGGTCCGCACCAAGGCCGTGCCGAACGGCGACGGCTCCTATTCGATCACCGGCCAGAAGATCTGGATCTCGGCCGGCGAGCACGATTTCTCGGACAATATCATCCACACGGTTCTGGCCCGCATCGAAGGCGCGGTCCCGGGCATCAAGGGCCTGTCCCTGTTCGTCGTGCCCAAATATCTGGTCAACGAGGACGGCTCGCTGGGCGAGCGCAACACCCTCGAATGCGCCGGCCTCGAGCACAAGATGGGCATCCACGGCAACGCCACCTGCGTCATGCAGTATGACGGCGCCAAGGGCTGGCTGCTGGGCGAGGAAGGCCGCGGCATGAACAACATGTTCGTGGTGATGAACGAGGCCCGCCTGGGCACCGGCCTGCAGGGCCTGGCCATCGGCACCGCCGCCTATCAGGCCGCCGCCGAGTTCGCCAAGGACCGCCTGCAGGGCCGCAGCCTGACCGGACCCAAGAACCCCGAAGGCCCGGCCGACCCGATCATCGTCCACCCCGACGTGCGCCGCATGCTGTTGGAGGCCCGCGCCTTCGTCGAAGGCGGCCAGGCCTTCATCCTGTGGACCGCCCTGCACGCCGATCTGGAGAAGTCGGAAGACGAGGCCGTCGCGACCAAGGCCAAGGACTACATGGGCCTGCTGACGCCCGTGCTGAAGGCCTATCTGACCGACAAGGGCTTCCACGTCGCCTCGCTGGCCATGCAGGTCCACGGCGGTTCGGGCTATACCGAACACTTCCCGGCCAGCCAGTATCTGCGTGATGCCCGCATCACCATGATCTACGAGGGCACGAACGGCATCCAGGCGCTGGACCTGGTCGGCCGCAAGCTGCCGGCCCACGGCGGCCGCGCCATCATGACCTGGTTCGGCGAGATCGACGCCTTCGTGGCCGAGAACGGCGCGAACGAGGCGATCAAGCCCTTCGTCGACGGCTTGGCCGACGCCAAGAAGAAGCTGCAGGAAGGCACCATGTGGCTGATGCAGAACGGCATGGCCAACCCGGACAACGCCGGCGCCGCCTCGACCGACTATCTGAACGTCTTCGGCCTGACGGCCCTGGCCTATATGTGGGCCCAGATGGCCAAGGTCGCCCAGGCCCAGGTCGAGGCCGGCTCGACCGACCCCTACTACGCCACCAAGCTCCAGACCGGCCGCTACTTCGTCGAGCGCATCCTGCCCGACGCCGGCGCCCATCTGGCCAAGCTGAAGACCGGCGCGGACGTGCTGATGGCCATGCCGGCCGAAGCGTTCTGAGCCGGCGCTAACCTCTCCCTCCCCCTCGGGGGAGGGCGGTCGATGCGCAGCGACGACCGGGTGGGGAGGGCTCGGCGACACAAAGACCGAGCCCGCTCACCCTGCCGTCCCCACCCGGCCGCTTCGCGGCCCCCCTCCCCGGACGGGGAGGGAGACGTCCAGGAAACGCTCATGAACATCCTCAACAGCCCCGACCCCGATTTCATGCGTGAAGAGGAGATTGTCCTCTTCTCCGACAGCGTCGGCAAATGGATCGACGAGCACGCGCCGCCGGAAAAGGTCCAGTCCTGGATCGCCAACTCGTCCGTGCCGCGCGACCTGTGGAGCCAGGCCGGCGCCGACGGCCTGCTGGGCCTGTCCATGCCGGAAGAAGACGGCGGCATGGGCGGCGACTATCGGCACGAGGTGGTGCTGATGCGCCAGCTGGGCTGGAAGGGCGCGGACCATTTCGGCATCAGCCTGCACAACGCCATCGTCGCCCCCTACATCTGGCATTACGGCACCGAGGAGCAGAAGGCGCGCTGGCTGCCCCGGCTCCAGTCCGGCGAACTGGTCGGCGCCATCGCCATGACCGAACCGGGCGCGGGCTCCGACCTGCAAGGCGTCAAGACCACGGCGGTCAAGTCCGGCAACGGCTATGTCGTCAACGGCTCCAAGACCTTCATCACCAACGGCCAACTGGCCAACTTCATCATCGTGGTCGCCAAGACCGACCCGGCCGAGGGCGCCAAGGGCACCTCCCTGATCGTGGTCGAAACGGACGGGGCGAAAGGCTTCGAACGCGGCCGGAACCTGCACAAGATCGGCATGGAGGGGAACGACACCTCCGAGCTGTTCTTCAACGACGTGAAGGTCCCCGGCGACAACATCATCGGCGGCGCCGAGGGCCAGGGCTTCGTCCAGCTGATGCAGCAACTGCCCCAGGAACGTCTGAACATCGCCGTCCAGGGCGTCGCCGCCGCCGAGCGCGGGCTGGAGGCGACCCTCGCCTACGTGAAGGAACGCAAGGCCTTCGGCAAGCGGGTCATCGACTTCCAGAACACCCAGTTCAAACTGGCCGAGGTCAAGACGAAACTCACGGTCGCCAAGGTCTTCGTCGACCACTGTATCGGCCTGCACCTCCAGGGCCAGCTCGACGCCGCCACGGCCTCCATGGCCAAATACTGGGTCACGGACATCCAGGGCGAGACCATCGACGAGATGCTGCAACTGCACGGCGGCTACGGCTACATGAACGAATACGCCATCGCCCAGCTGTACAAGGACGCGCGGGTGCAGCGGATCTACGGCGGCACGAACGAGATCATGAAGCTGCTGATCGCGCGGACGTTGTAAAGGCAGGCGACACACGGCGAACAATGATTTATGGTTGCGGGGTGGCAACCGTAAAGAAGGACATTCTCACGCCTCCGAACGAATGGTGGAAACACCTTCGATGGGCCAAGCGCGCCTTCTGGAAAGGTGAGCGCAAGGCCGCAAAGGCCCTAGCCTCGGCCCAGGCTGACGATAGCTGACGCCCTCCTTCCGCTCATCCCCGCGAAAGCGGGGACCCAGTGCTTTCGGGATGCACGCCGTTGGCCTTCTTCACCTACATCGTCGCCAGCCGCCGCAACGGAACCCTCTACACCGGCTCGACCGAGGACATCATCCTGCGCACCGCCCAGCATCGGGACAAACTGTTCAAAGGCTTTTCCGCCAAGTATGGCTGCGCCAATCTGGTCTGGTTCGAAGCGCATCCGACACGCCACGCGGCGTTCGTGCGCGAGCGCCGGATCAAGAAATGGAACCGCGTCTGGAAACTGGAGCTGATCGAACGGTCGAACCCAGGCTGGCGCGATCTGTTCGATGACCTGTTCTGAGGCTCTCACTGGGTCCCCGCTTTCGCGGGGATGAGCGGATTTGAGATGATACGTTTGCACGTGAAGGCCGCATTGGCGGCAGGATCCCCCGTCGCTCCCACCCTCGACCAATCCCGCTATCTGACCCAGGTCATGCGGCTGAAGCTCGGGGACGAACTGCTGGTGTTCAACGGCCGCGATGGCGAATGGCGCTGCACCATCGCCGAGGTGCTGAAGAAGGGCGTCATCCTGCGCGCCGAGGAACAGGCGCGGCCCCAGACCTATGGCCCCGATCTGGAGCTGATCGTCGCGGTGGTGAAGAAGGCCCGGGTCGAGACCATCGTCGAGAAGGCCGCAGAGTTGGGGGCGCGCCGGGTGCGGCTGGTCCTGACCAAGCGGACCAACGCCGACCGCATCCGCCTGGACCGGCTGGACGCCATCGCCGAGGAGGCCGCCGAACAGACCGGGCGGCTGGACGTGCCCCCGGTCGATGATCCGGTGAAACTGGACGCCCTGCTGGACGGGTGGGAGGCGGGACGCCGGCTGATGTTCTGCGACGAGACCGGCGGCGCCCCGGCGATGCGGGCGCTCGCACCCTATTCTCCCTCCCCCCTCAGGGGAGGGGCGTTGGCGCGCAGCGACGACGGGGTGGGGCGGGCCGAGCAACCGGACGCCCTGCCTGGCCCTGCCCACCCGGCTTCGGCTGCGCCTTCGCCCCCCTCCCCGGACGGGGAGGGAGAAGGTCAACCAAAATGGTCCATCCTGATCGGCCCCGAAGGCGGTTTCTCACCGGAAGAACGCGAACGGCTGCGGTCCCTGCCCTTCACCACGGCGGTCTCTCTGGGCCCGCGCATCCTGCGCGCCGACACGGCCGCCATCGCCGCCATGACCCTGTGGCAGGCGGCGGTCGGGGATTGGGAGCGTTAAAACCTCAGCGCATCCCCTTGAGCCGGACCCAAACCTCGCCCATCTAGCCGCGACACACGGTCGCTCAGAGATGCGCCGGAGGGGATCTGACGCATGATCGACAACGCGCCGCTGAGCCGGGACGTCCTCATCGAAGCCATGTCCAAGGGCGCCAAGCCCAAGGACCAGTGGCGGATCGGCGCCGAGCACGAGAAGTTCGGGTTCGACAAGACCACCCTGGCCCGCCCCGCCTACGACGGGCCGAGCGGCATCAAGGCCATGCTGGAAGGCCTGCAACGGTTCGGCTGGTCGCGGGTCGAGGAGAACGGCGTCCTGATCGGGCTGGAGCGTCGCAACGACGAGGGCTTCATCGCCTCGGTCAGCCTGGAGCCCGGCGGCCAGTTCGAACTGTCCGGCGCACCGCTGAAGACCATCCACGACATCTGCAACGAGACCGGCCAGCACCTGATGGAGGTCAAACAGGTGGCCGACCAGTTGGGCGTCGGCTTCCTGGGCGCCGGCTTCGACCCGCTGTGGACCCGCGAACAGGTGCCTGTCATGCCCAAGGGCCGCTACGACATCATGCGCGCCTACATGCCCAAGGTCGGCACCCTGGGCCTGGACATGATGCTGCGCACCTGCACCATCCAGGCCAACCTGGACTTCGATTCCGAAGCCGACATGGTCGCAAAGTTCCGCACCTCGCTGGCGCTGCAGCCGATCGCCACCGCCCTGTTCGCCTGTTCGCCCTTCACCGAGGGCCGCCCGAACGGTTTCCTGTCGGCCCGCGCCAATGTCTGGACCGACACCGACGCCGATCGCACCGGCATGCTGGGCTTTGTGTTCGAGGACGGCTTCGGCTTCGAACGCTATGCCGATTATGCGCTGGACACCCCGATGTATTTCGCCAAGCGCGACGGCAAATATGTCGACGCCTCGGGCCAGTCGTTCCGCGACTTCCAGGCCGGCAAACTGCCCGCCCTGCCGGGTGAATATCCGACGATCAAGGACTGGAACGACCATCTGACCACCCTCTTCCCCGAGGTGCGGCTGAAGGCCTATCTGGAGATGCGCGGCGCCGACGGCGGCCCGTGGAGCCGGATCTGCGCCCTGCCCGCCCTGTGGGCCGGGGTCCTGTACGACGCCCCGTCGCTGGCGGCCGCCTGGGATCTGGTCAAGGACTGGGACATCGCCGACCATGAGCGCCTGCGCCGCGACGTGACCCGTCTGGGCCTGAAGGCCGAGGTGGCGGGCCGCAGCGTGCGCGACATCGCCGTCGATCTGGTCAATATCGCCAAACAGGGTCTCAAAAACCGCGCCCGCTTCTCGGGCGGCATGGTGGACGAGCGCGGCTATCTGTCGGAACTGGAAGACATCGCCGACAGCGGGATCACCCCGGCCGAACGCCTGCTGGACCTGTATCACGGGGCCTGGCAGGGCGACGTGAAACGGATCTACGCCGACTTCGCCTACTGAACCTACGGGACCGTATAGTCCGAACAGTCCGGCAGCGGCTGGTCCGGGCGATAGGCGCCCGCCGCAGCGTCGAAGACGAAACGCCGCTGGTAGCTGCATTTCGGATCCCGTTCCGCCACCAGATCGGCCTTGGTCAGGGGAGCCTTCTCCAGCGAGTCCTCGGACCGCGAGACCCCGCGCGGAAAGGCGGTGGCGACGGTCTCATAATCCAGCATGGGCAGGGCGTCCGAGCCGCCCGCCGTCTTCAGCCTGGCGTCGAAACTGTACTCGTCATGGCAGGCGCCTGCGCGCTGCTTCATGTCCGCATCGCTGAAACAGGCGCGGATCATCAGCGACCCCCGCAGCGGCACGGTCAGGACCGGCGCGGCCCCATACTCCCCGGCTTCAGCCGCCCCGGCTGCATCCAGGCGATACAGCCGCAGTTCCGACGCTTGTCCCCCGCCGCCGGAATACATGCTGCGGGCGACCGCCTCGACCCCGGCCAGGAAACCGCCGTCCGCCAGCCGCACTAGGCCGGTCCACGGCTGATAGGTCTCGATGTCACCCGCCTCTATCTCGCCGCCCGCCGCCGGATCGCCGGCGGCCCGCACGACCGGCGCAACCACGACCTCGCCCTCCCACACCTCCTCAACCAGGCTGACGCACCAGGCGCCGTCGGCCGTGCAGGCCCGGTTGTCGGTCAGGACCAGATCCTCCAACCGATCCTCAGCAGGGACGGCGGGCGAGGTCTGGAGGGCGGCGAACAGAAACAGGGTGGCGATCATGGCTTCACCTTAACAGACGCGACATATGAGCCCAGTTGAAACAACCTCGTGCACGCAAATGCGGCCTTAACCGATCTCGCGTAGAGGCTGAATCACTTCGCGAGGAATTGCTGCAATGATCCGTTCGCCCGCCGAGGCGCTGCGCCCACCGCCGACCGATGTGGATCTGGACACCTTCTTCGACGTGTCGCTGGATCTTCTGGTCGTGCGTGAACTGGACGGGCCGGTGGTCAAGGCCAGCGCCTCCTGGTTCTCGGTCCTGGGGTATCGGCCCGATGAACTGGTCGGTCAGCTTCTGCCCAGTCTCGTGCATCCCGACGACCAGCCCGCCACACAGACGGCCATCCTGGAGGTCACGAACCGCCGCCCCGGCGACCCGGTTCTGGGTCAGACCAATCGCTATCGGCACAGGGACGGTCACTACGTCACCCTGGAATGGCGCGCCCAGAGGTTCGGCGACCGGATCTATGCGGTCGCGCGCGACGTGACGGCCAAGGTCGCCGCCGAAAGGGCCCTGATCGAGGCCAAGGCCGCCGCCGAGGCCGCCAGCCGCGCCAAGTCCGACTTCCTGGCCAATATGAGCCACGAGGTGCGAACGCCCCTGAACGGGGTGATCGGCATCGTCGATGCACTGTCCCGCACCGCCCTGGATCCCGCCCAGACCGAGATGGTCAATCTGATCCGGGCGTCCGGCGTCACCCTGGAACGGCTGGTGTCCGACATCCTCGACGTCTCCAAGATCGAGGCGGGCGAGCTGACGCTGGAGACCCGCCCCTTCGACCTCGACGAGGCCCTGGACGCGCCGCTGGACGTCATGCGTGTCCGCGCCGACGAAAAGGGTCTGAGATTCGACGTCATCCGCGACGATGAGGCGCGCGGCGTCTTCGTCGGCGACAGCACCCGCATCCGCCAGGTGATCGGCAACCTCCTGTCCAACGCGGTGAAATTCACCCACCAGGGCGGCGTCTCCGTCCGCATCGCCCTGGACGAAGACCACGACAGCCTGACCCATCTGATCGTGGACATCCAGGACACCGGCGTCGGCTTCAACGCCGAACACGCCCCCCGCCTGTTCGACCGCTTCAGCCAGGCCGACGCCACCATCACCCGGCGCTTCGGCGGCACGGGCCTGGGCCTGTCGATCTGCCGCGCCCTGGTGGAGATGATGGGGGGGCGGATCACGGCCGAATCGACGCCCGGACAGGGCAGCCGCTTCAGGATCGAGATCCCTTTGGCCCGCAGCACCTCCCTGTCCGACTATGTCGCCGGCGAACGCGCCCGGGCGGCCGAGGTCCCGGCGCCGATGCACACGATCCGGGTCCTGCTGGCGGAAGATCATCCGACCAACCAGCGCGTGGTTCAGCTGATCCTGGCCGGACACCCCGTCGAACTGATCACGGTCGAGGACGGCGCCCAGGCCGTCGCCGCCTTCCAGGCCGGCAGCTTCGACGTGATCCTGATGGACATGCAGATGCCCGGCATGGACGGGCTGACGGCGACCCGCACGATCCGCGAACTGGAAGCGACGCGCGCCGCCAACATCCACACGCCGATCATCATGCTGAGCGCCAACGCCATGGCCCAGCACCGCGAGCAGGCGATCCAGGCCGGCGCCGACATCCATGTGCCCAAGCCCATCACCGCCGCCAGTCTGCTGGCGGGCATCCAGTCCGTCCTGCCGGCCTGAAGACCGCCTGAAACAAGCGCGCCTTGCGGCGCGCGTCTCAGGCGACGGCGGCGATCAGCGGCGGCCCGCTTCGGCGCCAGTCGCTGCTGGTCCAGCTCAGGACCATGTGGGTCAGCTCGACGATGTTGATCGGCTTGGCCATGCAATCGTCCATGCCGGCGGCGAAATACTCGGCCTTCTGTTCCGCCAGGGTGTTGGCGGTCAGGGCGACGATGGGGGTGGCGCCGCGATGGCCCGGCAGGGCGCGGATGGCGCGGGTGGCGGCGACCCCGTCCATGACCGGCATCTGGATATCCATCAGGATCAGGTCCCAGTCGCCGGTGCGGGCGGCTTCCAGCCCCTGGGCGCCGTCCTCGGCCGTGGTGCAGGCGATGCCCTGGACCTCCAGCACCGCGACCACCAGGGCCCGGTTGCAGTCGTGATCATCGACATACAGGATCCTGGGCGTCCGCCCCGACCCTTCCGTCTCGATGGCTTCGCAGGCCCCAGAAACCTCGGCCGGAACCTCGGCCGGAGCCTTCGCCCCGACCTCTGACTCGACGACGGTCAGACCGGTCGCTGCGGGCGCGGCGTCGCCTTCCGAGGCGTCCCTGCCCGACTGGTCGATCATCTCGTTGACGACCGACAGCAGGCGCTGACCGGCGTTGTTGATCCGCCCCACATGGTCGGCCTGTTCGACATTCAGACTGGACGTCGCCAACAGGTCCGAGAAGCCGATCACCGTATTCAGCGGCGTGCGCAGCTCGTGCGACATTTCGGTCAGGAAGGCCTGGCGCGCCTCGGCCATGGCGGCCTTCTGCTCGGCCGCCGCGCGGGCGTTCTGGGCCTGGACCCGCGCGGTCACGTCGCGTTCGTCCAGCAGCACGCTCATCTGGCCGGTCGCCGGGTCCGTGACCGGCCGCACGTCGAGCTGATGCCAGCGCAGCCCGTCACGCGTGACGACCTGGCAGACGTCGGTGACGGCGTTTCCGGCCAGGGCGGCGGCCAGCAGCGGCGGCGCGCGCTCCGGCTCGGCGAACCGCGCCTCGAACCCGTCGGTCGCCGTGCCGTAGGCGGCGAAGGCCGCCGGATTGGAGAAGATCGGCCGCCCCTCGGGATCGAACAGGCTGATCAGGGTCGAGGTATGGCGCAGGGCCTCGGCCGCGCGGTTCTCGTCGCCGTCCGCCGCGATGGGCGAGGCCTCGACCAGCAGCACCGGCGTCCCGTCTTCCAGAAGATAGGTCGAGATCACCGCCGCCACCGTCACCGGGTGGCCGTTGGGGTAGAAGGTCCACTGGTCGCAGACGACCGACCCGTCGGCGGTCTCGCGCGCCAGCCGTTCGACGCGCGCCACGGCCGCCGGCGACAACTGGCCGAAGCCACGGGCCAGCAGGGCCTCCAGACTGTCCGCCTCCCATAGCTCCAGCGCCGCCGGATTGGCGTAGACGCCGCGCCGGTTGACCGGATCGAACAACCAGATCGGGCGACGCAGGGCGTCCCATTCGTGCATAGCTGCGGCGCCCTTTCTGGACGACGGTTATTGTAGGACGATCACTGACGGAACGCTGTTAAGAACCGGCTAAGTCGAACCTGCGGAAACCCCGTATGCGCCGCGCGTCCCAAAGCCGTCAGCTCAGGCCACGGCGTAGCGCGCCACGACCCCGTCCGGCTGGAAATCATGCTCCGCCAGCTTGTCCAGCGACCGCAGCACCCGCGCCAGGAAGGCGGCGGGATCGCCCGCCTCCACCGCCGGCCGCAGCCAGTCGGTGACGACGGCGCGGGCGGGGTAGGTCCCGACCGGGCCGGGAAGGCTCAGCGCCACCTCGACCCCTTCGGCGATCCAGCCGGCCACTGTGGCGAAGAAGTCCGGCGAGGCCAGGAAGTCAGACGGCCGGATGACATACAGGGTGATGACCCCGTCCTCGATTCCGTCGGGGCGCACGATCACCCCGCTGCGGTCCGGCCGCCAGTCGTCCGACAGCTCGACCACCCGCCACAGGCAGAACCAGACCCGGCAGGTCTGGGGCCGGATCGCATGGACGGAACAACCGGCGGCCTCGACGCAATAGGCGCACAGTTCGCCGGTCGGCTTGGCCAGTTCGGGCAGGTCCAGCGGAATGGCGCGACAACATTCGACGCAAGCCCCGCAGGTCCGGTCGGGCAGAAGGGGAAGTGAGGTCATCGCGCCGGGATCTCAGTCCGGCGTCTGCCAGACCTTTTGTGCTCCATAGTCGATGGCGAAGCCTCTGTCGCCCAACCAGTCGATACCCAGCACGGCCAGCGGTGCGTCTAGCGGACCGAGGCGATCGAACACGGGCAGAGCGCCGACCTTGACCGGGATCATTCGCCAGCGCCAGCGCCCGACCTGCGCCGCCTCGATCCGGGTCTGGCCCAGGTCCAGCGGCGCGCCGTCGATGCCGGTGATCTGTCCGCCTGACGGCAGGGTGGCGGGTTTCAGGCCCAGGGCGGCGGCGAAGGCCGGGTTGAGGGTGGTGTGCTGGGCGCCGGTGTCCAACAGGGCCCAGCCCGTGACGTCGCCGATGCGGATCGGCAGCAGGATGCGCCACGGCCGCTGCCAGTCCGTTTCGACCGGGGTCCAGTCCGTCTCGGCGGCGCCGCTGGGACGGACGGACACGCAGGCTTCGCCCGGACGCCAAACGGCCATGGCCTCGCCGAACAGATCGACGCCTGCCAGGCCCGCGATGTCATGACTTTCAAAAGCGGGCGGCGTGATTTCGGGCGAGACGAAATCACGCATCCGGACGGGTCCGGCGTCGAAGGCGGCGATGCGATAGAGGTCGACCTGCATCGCGCCGCCCATGCCCTGGGCCTGCTCCGGCGCAGGTTCGCGCGGCGGATGGAGCAGGGCGATGCGCGGGGCGTCCAGGGTGGTGCCGCTGGAGGCCGTGTCCAGCACGAAGGCGAACGGTCCGCGTCCGTTGACGTGCGCTTGAATGACGGGACTGCCGCCGTCGCCGCGCTCCAGCGCGAGGCAGGACGGGTCTGAGGCGGCGAACATCAGGGCTGTGGCGAGTGCGAACATGGGCGTCCTCCGAGGTCAGGAGGGCCACGACGGGACGCGAGCGGCAAGTTAAGCCTTGGTCATGTCTCCACCAGCAACGGGCGTCTATCCTGCGGTGCGCTCCAGCCGGGCGATGCGACGATCCATGTCGGCGACGACGGCCTCCAGCCGCGTCTTCTCCGACGCCATGTCCACCGGCGTCCCGTCCTCATAGGCGATGGTCGCGCCTTGAGCGATCAGATCGAGGCGGTAGATGGCCGTCACGCGCTGGGCCTTGAACCGTTCCAGGGCGGCCTGGGCGGCGGGATCGGGGGCCGAATTCGGGGTCTTGCTCATGGCCGTGGCTCTAGCCCATCGCGTCTTCAGGGGAAACCAGCCTGTGGATACGGGCGTTTGACGCTGAACCCCGGCCAGAATCCCTGTATGAGGTCCACGGATGATCGGGCGTTTCCCCATCCTCTATATCGCCGAGGCCGACGCCGAGGACGCCGTGCTGTCCTCGGGCGTTCTGGCGCATCTGGTCGACAGCCTGCCGGAGGCCGGCTTCACCGTCGTCGGCTCGGCCGCCAGCGCCCCCCTGTTCGCCGACACCCCGCGCCTGGAACGGCTGCTGGTGCTGGAGCGCGAAGGCCGTTTCGACTGGATCGCCCTGTGGAACCAGGTGCGCGGGACCAAGTGGGGCCTGATCGTGGACATGCGCGGCTCGGACCTGTCGGGCAAGCTGCGCCGTGTGAAGCGGGCGGTGCGCGACAAGACCCCGCCGCCTGGCCTGCACGCGGTCCAGGCGGCGGCTGCGGTGCTGAAGCTGGAGCCGCATGAGGTTCCGGCCCCTCGCCTCCATGTCTCCGATCAGACGCGCGCCCAGGTCGAGGCCCTGATCCCCGCATCGGGCGGCGCCAATTCTGAAAAGGATCGGCCCATCCTGGCGATCGGCCCCGGCGTCGAATGGATGGGCCGCCGCTGGCCCGCCGAACGCTACGCCAAGGTGGCGACCAAACTGCTGGCCGACGACGGCCCCCTGGCGGGCGGCCGGCTGATGCTCGTCGGCGAGGAGATCGACCGCGAGGCGGCCCACACCATCCGCTACGCCGTGCCCCGCGCCCGCGTCATCGAACTCCAGGGCAAGTTGACCCGGCTCCAGACCGTCGCGGCCCTGTCGAAAGCCAGCCTCTACGTCGGCGCGGACTCGATCTGGACCCATCTGGCCGTCGCCTCGGGCGTCCCCGTCGTGGCCGCCTTCGGCCCCTCCGACGAGGCGAGCCGCGGCCCCTGGAACGGCGTCGCCGTGCGCGGCCCCCGCAGCTTCGAGGAGTTCAAGGCGCTGGACCCCCGGCTGAACCAGGCGATCCAGCACATGATGGACTTGCCGTGGGAACGGGTGTTGAAGGCCGCGGTGCGGCTTCTGAAGGAACGGGGCTGACGACAATCTCCCTCCCCGTCCGGGGAGGGAGAGGTTTAGCCGTTTCGCGACCCGTGCCGCATCCGCTAGAAGCTCGCATAACCAGCCTCAGGAGCCGCCCCCATGACCCAGATCTATGACCTGATCGTCCGTGGCGGCGAGGTGGCCAATCACGCCGGGCGCGGCCGGGCCGACGTCGGGGTGATCGACGGCAAGATCGCCTTGATCGGCGACCTGTCCCAGGCCTCGGCGGGCGAGACCTTCGATGCGACCGGCCTGACCGTCCTGCCCGGCGTCATCGACACCCAGGTCCATTTCCGCGAACCCGGCCTGGAGTGGAAGGAAGACCTGGAGACCGGCTCGCGCGCGGCGGCCCTGGGCGGCGTCGTCGCCGTGTTCGAAATGCCGAACACCAATCCCAACACCACAGACCCGGACACCATGGCCGACAAGCTGGCGCGGGCGAAGGACCGGATGTGGACCGACCACGCCTTCTACGTCGGCGGCACGCACGAGAACGCCGACTATCTGGGCGAGCTGGAGCGGCTGCCCGGCTGCTGCGGGGTCAAGGTCTTCATGGGCGCCTCGACCGGCGACCTGCTGATCGCCGACGACGAGGGGGTGCGCAAGGTTCTGTCGAACGTGCGCCGCCGCGCCACCTTCCATTCCGAGGACGAATACCGCCTGGTCGAACGGCGGGGTCTCGCCCGCACCGGCGACTGGACTAGCCACCCCGAGGTCCGCGACGCCGAGAGCGCCATCCGCTCGACCCGCCGCCTGGTCGGCTTGGCCCAGGAGACGGGCGCCCGCATCCACGTGCTGCACGTCACGACGAAGGACGAGATGGAGTTCCTGCGCTTCCACAAGGATGTCGCCACCGTCGAGATCACGCCGCAACACCTGACCCTGGCCGCGCCCGAGGCCTATGAGCGACTGGGCGCCTATGCCCAGATGAACCCGCCGATCCGGTCGCAGGAGCATGTGGACGCCCTGTGGCTGTGGGGCATGCAGCAGGGCGTCGCCGACGTGCTGGGCTCCGACCATGCGCCGCACACGAAGGAGGAAAAGGCCAAACCCTATCCGGCCTCGCCGTCGGGCATGCCGGGGGTGCAGACCCTGGTGCCGCTGATGCTGACCCATGTGGCCCAGGGCCGGCTCAGCCTGGAGCGGTTCATCGACCTGACCTCGGCCGGGGCCCAGCGGGTGTTCGGCACGGCCAACAAGGGGCGGATGGCCGTCAGCTATGACGCCGACCTGACCATCGTCGACCTGAAGGCGAAGCGCGTGATCACCCATGACCAGCAGGTGTCGCGCTGCGGCTGGACCCCGTTCGACGGGTTTGAGGCCACCGGCTGGCCCATGGCCACCATCGTGCGCGGCCGGGTGGTGATGCAGGACGGCGAACTGATCGGCGCGGCCCATGGACGGCCGGTGCGGTTCATGGAGACGCTGTGAGGTCGGCCTCTACACAATCCGTCACCCGCTCCACCCCCACCCCCGTCATCCTCGGGCTTGACCCGAGGACCGGGCGCGGATCGGGCTGTGCGCCCGCCGCTGACGCAATGCGGCGGCCCCTCCGGTCCTCGGGTCAAGCCCGAGGATGACGGGGGAGAAGGAAAAACTCGGCCTGATCGGCTTCGGCGCCTTCGGGCGGCTGACGGCGCGGCATCTGTCGCCCTGGTTCGACATCCAGGCCCATGATCCGGCCGCCACGGACACAGACGACCACGCGACCCTGACCGACCTGGCCGCCGCCGCCGCCTGTCCCACGATCATTCTGGCCGTCCCGGTCGAGGCCCTGGCCGCCTCGCTGACCGAGATCCGCTCCCACCTGCGCCCCGACGCCCTGGTGATCGACGTCGGCTCGGTGAAGGTCAAACCCGCCCGGCTGATGGCCGAGCTCCTGCCCCCCGGCGTGCGGATCGTCGGCACCCACCCCCTGTTCGGCCCCCAGAGCGGCAAGGCCGGCATCGCCGGCCTGCGCCTCGCCGTCTGCGAAGTGCGCGACGCCCCCGATGCGCGCAGAGACGCCCGCCGCGTCGCCGCCTTCTGCCGCCGCGCCCTGGCCCTGAAGGTGTTCCAGGTCAGCCCCGAGGACCACGACCGCGAGGCCGCCACGGTCCAGGGCCTGACCCATCTGATCGCCCGCCTGCTGCTGGCCATGGAGCCCCTGCCGACCCGTATGACCACCGCCAGTTTCGACCGCCTGATGCAGGCCGTCGACATGGTCCGCCACGACAGCCCCGCCGTCTTCCGCGCCATCGAACGCGACAACCCCTTCGCCGCCGAAGTCCGCAACCGCTTCTTCGCCCTGGCGGACGCGGCAAGGGGGGATCTGGACGCGGGGTGAGCGAGGAAGCATCCGACCACGCCGTGCCTCACATCGGTTGACGAGGCGTCTAGGTTCGCTGAACCTGGGCCTGGGATGGTGTAATCGAACATACCGGTCACAACCGGAGCAGCGGGTGAGAGCCCTGCTCCCAAGTCTGCTTTGCGAACCGGCGGCGATTTCGCAAGACGACCCGAACCGTGCAATCAGAATGTCCGCTCTTGCGGCGGCCCTATAACTCGGCGACCCTGCCGTCTTCCTCATCATCTCCTAGCGCCGTGCCCGTCATGCAGATCGCCATCCTAACCCTTGATGGTTTCAACGAGCTGGATTCCTTCATCGCAGCAGGCATCTTAAACCGGATGAAATCACAGGGCTGGGCGGCCCACATCACCTGCCCCACGCCGGAGGTCACCTCGATGGCCGGGGTGACGATTCAGCGCCAGAAGCCGCTGGAGTTCTTGGCCGACGCCGACGCGGTGCTGATTGGCAGCGGGATCAAGACCCGCGATTACGCCGCCGATCCCACGTTCCTGTCGCGCCTCCCGCTGGACCCGTCACGCCAGCTAATCGGCGCTCAGTGCTCCGGCACGCTTCTACTGGCCAAGCTGGGGCTGATCGGCGACCTGCCCGCCTGCACCGACCTGACGACCAAGCCTTGGGTTATCGAGGCGGGCGTAAATGTCGTTGATGCGCCGTTCGCCGCGCACGGCAATGTCGCAACCGCCGGCGGTTGCCTAGCCTCGCAATACCTTGCCGCTTGGATGATTGCGCGCTTGGCGACCTTGCGTGACGCAGAAGAAGCCATTCACTACGTCGCGCCCGTCGGCGAGAAGGCTGAATACGTCCAGCGCGCGATGGCGGCGGTGACGCCGTTTTTGAACGTCGGAGAAACACGGGCTGCATAATCCATGGTCGTCCGCTTCTCACCCCTTTCACCCCTTTAAGACCTCCGCACAGTCCGCTGATCCCCAACCTTTCCAATAATTCACGCGGCAATCCAGCATCATCGACCTACCCTACTCCAGGCTGAACCTTCGGAGGCGGGCATGGCGAAGCGGCGAGCGTTCCTGGCGGGCGGCCTGGCGGCCTGCGCCCTTTGCGGAACGGCCCTGGCTCAGGCCGCGCCGCCCATCACCGGTGGCGAGTTGGCCGGCGACTGGATGCTGAAGATCACGCCGGCTGAGCGGCAGGACCTCAACATCTCCTTCAAGTCCAAGAGCGGAAACCAGCTGGATTTCCCATTGACGGTCACGCCCCAGCCGCGCGGCCGGCTTTCGTGCGTCCTCGACGGGGATCCGGCGGACTGCCGCATAAGGGACGGCAAGCTGATTGTGGTCATGGCCTCGGGCGGGGTGCGCATGACCTTCACCCTGACGGGCCGGTCGCGCGGCGGGTTCCAGGGCGATGCGAGCCTCAGAGTCCGTCTGCTCCCCATCGGCGGTCATATCGGCGCCGTGACCATGGCGCGCCGTTCGTAAGGGCCGGCGCGCGGACGGTCGGCGCAGGCGCCACCTATCCTAATTCCGCAGACATTCTGTCGGCGAAACAACCGCCTGACTGAAAAATCCCGTCGCCACCCCCCGCTCTTCCCTGCGGGCCTATACTCCCGTCGTCGGCATTGGAAGGGAGGCTCATTCAGTTGCAGACTCTGGCGCCTCGCCCTGGGTTCGAGGGTCCCCGCAATTTCGTCCCACCCCGATTTCAGACAATTCAGACGATTCAGACACTGTTTTTTCGCCGCACCGTCTGAAATCCCCTGCGACAATTGACAAAGATTGCCAAACCCCCATTCTGACCGGACAGGAGCAGACCCCATGGCGACGATGAACATCTCCCTGCCCGACCCGATGAAGGCCTGGGTCGAGGAACAGGCCAAATCAGGCCGCTACGCCAACGCCTCGGACGTCGTCCGTGACCTGATCCGCCGCGAACAGGTCAAGGCCGAGAAGATCGCCCATATGCAGCGATTGGTGGACGAGGCGCGCGCCGGCGGGATCAGCGAAAAGACCCCACGTGAGATCTTCGAGGAAGTCCGCGCCGAATTCGAAAGACGCAAGGGCGCGGCGTGACCCGCCTGCGGCTGAGCGAAGACGCCGAAGCGGATCTGCGCCTGATTTTCTGGCAGGGCCTGGAAATGTTCGGCGCCCGCCAGACCGAAACCTATATTTCAGGCTTGGAAGACCAGTTGCAGCAGTTGCTCCTGTTCCCCGATACGGGCCGGTTGCACACGGATATCCAGCCGCCCGTCAGGGTTCAGCCCTATGGCGCTCACGTCATCATCTACGAACACATCGACGACATCGTCGCAGTCCTCCGCATCCGCAGCGCACGCGAGGACTGGACGGCCTCACCTCTGGGAAGCGACTGGCCATGACCCACCCCATCCACATCGGCGTCGGCGGCTGGACCTTCGAACCTTGGCGCGGGGTCTTCTATCCCGAGGGCCTGGTGCAGAAGCGCGAGCTGGAATACGCGGCGTCGAAACTGACCAGTATCGAGATCAACGGCACCTATTATTCGACCTTCAAGCCCGACTCCTGGCGCAAATGGCGCGACGAGACGCCGGACGGTTTCGTCTTCTCGGTCAAGGCCAGCCGCTACTGCACCAATCGCAAGATCCTGTCGGACGGCGGCGAGAGCTTCGAGAAATTCCTCTCCCAGGGCCTGACCGAACTGGGCGACAAGCTGGGCCCGATCAACTGGCAGTTCATGGGGACCAAGAAGTTCGACCCCGAGGATTTCGAGGGCTTCCTGAAACTACTGCCCCCGGAGAAGGACGGCCTGCGCCTGCGCCACGCCCTGGAAGTCCGCAACCCGACCTTCGCCACCGAACAGTTCTACGACCTGGCCCGCAAATACGGCGTCGCCATCGTCTACGCCGTCGATGACGAGGAGCCGACCTGGCCCCAGATCGACGAGGCGACCGCCGACTTTACCTATGCCCGGCTGATGTCCAGCCGCGAGGACGAGCCCACCGGCATGACCGCCGCCGAACTGTCCGCCGTCGCCGACCAGGCCCGCGCCTGGGCCGAACGCGGCGAGGTCTTCGCCTATTTCATCTCGGGGGCCAAGGTACGGAACCCGGCGGCCGCCCAGGCGCTGATCGCCCAGTTGAAATGACGTGCGCCGCCTTGCGACCGGTCACGCCGGGCCACATCTGCCGCCCACGCCCCACCGCCTGCCCGAAAGCCTGAAGGACTTCCCCATGCCGATCGCCACACGCGCCTTCGCCGCGACCGCCGCCGACAAGCCCCTGACCCCCTACAGCTTCGAACGGCGCGATCCCGGCCCCGACGACGTGCTGATCGACATCAAATACTGCGGCATCTGCCATTCCGACCTGCACATGGCCCGCAGCGAGACCGGCCAGGCCCAGTACCCGCTGGTGCCCGGTCACGAGATCGCCGGCGTGGTGGCGGCCGTCGGCTCGAACGTCACCCGCTTCAAGCAAGGCGACCGCGTCGGCGTCGGCTGCATGGTCGACAGCTGCCGCGAATGTTCGTCGTGCCAGGAAGGGCTGGAGCAGTATTGCGTGCCCGGCTTCACCGGCACCTACGGCGGCAAGGACCGGAAGGGCGGCACGGCCGAGACCATCACCCAGGGCGGCTATTCCGACCACATCACCGTCGACCAGCATTTCGTCCTGTCCATCCCCGACAGCCTGCCGCTGGACGTCGCCGCCCCCCTGCTGTGCGCCGGCGTCACCACCTATTCGCCGCTGAAGACCTGGGGCGTCGGACCGGGCTCGAAGGTCGCGGTCATCGGCCTGGGCGGCCTGGGCCATATGGCGGTCAAGCTGGCGGCGGCCATGGGCGCCGAGGTCACGGTCCTGTCCACCTCGGACCGCAAGAAGGCCGACGCCGAACGGATGGGCGCCAAGCATTTCCTGATCAACTCGGACAAGGCGGCGATGAAGGCCGCGGCCGAGAGCTTCGACCTGATCATCAACACCGTCTCGGCCACGCACGAGATCTCCAGCCAGGTCCAGCTGCTGGCCCGCGACGGGACCATGGTCATGCTGGGCCTGACCACCGAGGGCCTGCCGGTCTACGCCGTGCCCCTGCTGTGGCGTCGTCGCCGCATCGCCGGCTCGCTGATCGGCGGCGTCGCCGAGACCCAGGAGATGCTGAACTTCTGCGCCGAACACGGCATCGCCTGCGACATCGAGACCATCGCCCCCGACCAGATCAACGAGGCCTATGAGCGGATGCTGAAATCCGACGTCCGCTACCGCTTCGTCATCGACATGGAGAAGCTGGCGGCCTGATCCGTGCGACATCAAGCCCGGTTTCCCCCGCGGAAATCGGGCTTGCCTGCGGCCGAGGCGTCGCTACACCTTTAACCACGGTCCGCAGCAGACGGACCAAAGGGACAAGGAAACGATCATGGCGCGTGTGGCATTCGTGACCGGCGGCACCCGAGGCATCGGCAGGGCGATCGTCCAGCGCCTCAGCGAGGACGGCGTCCGCGTCGCCGCCGGCTATTCCGGCAATGACGAAGCCGCCCAGGCCACGGCCAGGGCCACCGGCTGTTTCGTGGTGAAGGGCAATGTCGGCAGCTTCGAAGACTGCGCGCGCGCGGTGCAGGAGGTCGAAGCCGAGCTGGGTCCGGTCGACATCCTGGTCAACAACGCCGGCATCACCCGCGACGGCTTCTTCCACAAGATGAGCCATGACCAGTGGTCCGACGTGATCCGGGTGAACATGGACAGCGTCTTCAACACCACCCGCCAGGTCATCAACGGCATGCGCGACCGCGGCCACGGCCGGATCGTCAACATCTCCTCGATCAACGGCCAGAAGGGCCAGGTGGGCCAGACCAACTATTCCGCCGCCAAGGCCGGGATGATCGGCTTCACCAAGGCCCTGGCCCTGGAGAACGCCCGCAAGGGCGTGACCGTCAACTGCATCGCCCCCGGCTATATCGACACCGAGATGGTCGGCGCCATGGACCCCAAGGTGCTGGAATCCATCGTGGCCCAGATCCCCGTGGGCCGCCTGGGCAAGGGCGAGGAGATCGCCGACATGGTGTCCTGGCTGGTGGGCGAGCGTGCTGGATATGTCACAGGCTGCACCCTGTCTCTGAACGGCGGTCAGTACCTGGTCGGGTGAAGCGGCTTCGCCCAAAATCCGCCGCGTGACGGTTTCATCCACAGTCTCATGAAGTTGACGGAAACGGACTGGGCGAAAAAGTCGCCTCGCGTGACCGCGATGGCCCTGGCGGCCGTCGTGACCGTGGGTCTGTCCGTGGCTGCGCCTGCGGTCCTGCCCTCGGACTGCCACGCCCAGTCGCGCCGCAACCTGCCGCCCTCGGCCCGCTACGTGGCCGGCACGGGACAGGGGTTCGTGCTGGACGTGACCGGGTCGCGCCCCCTGCTGCGGTTCGACCGTTCGACCGAGATCTGGGTGCTGCGTCCCGCCCCCGCGCCGCGCGGCGACATCGTCTATCGCAACGACAACGGCGACCAGGTGCTGCGCGTCACGGCCGACGGCGGCATGACCCTGTACACCACCACGGCGCCCCAGGGCTCGCCCGTCTCGCCGTCGGGCGAGGCCGCGCCCCTGCTGGCCCCGGCCCTGACGGCCGTCCAGCTGTGGAACTACATCATCCGCCAGAGCGACCGGGCCAGCCGCGCCCTGGGCCGACTGGTGGTCGTGGACGTGGACATTCAGCCGGGCTCGGAAGCCGTGGCCGCCGACGCCCTGTCGACCGCCGTGGACGCCATCGCCCGCATGGCCCGATCGCCGGCCCTGCGCCGCGAGGCGGACAAGATCCGCCGTATCGAGATCGTCGATCAGGGCCGGGGCCCGCAGGCGACCTTCTCTCGCGGCGTCCTGCGCATCGTGATCATGCCGCGCGCCGGCGTGGCCGGCCGGCCGTCCTCGGCCCTGATCGTCCGCGTGGTCGCGGACGACGTCCTCAGCCGCTGAAGCCGTCCTTCGCGGCCCGCCGCGCGGCGAACTGGGCCGCATCGCCCGCCGTCAGAAACGGATTGAACCGCCGCTCCGTCCCGATCGTCGTCGGCACGGTGGGCTCGCCCCGCGCCCGCGCCGCAAAGATCGCCTCGGCATGGGCCCGGGTCTCGGGCCGGTCGTCCAGGGTCAGGGTGAAGCGCGCGTTCGAGGCCGTATATTCGTGGGCGCACCAGACGACGGTCGCCTCGGGCCAGGCGGCCAGGGTCTGAAGACTGGCCCACATCTGCTCCGGCGTCCCCTCGAACAACCGGCCGCAGCCCAGGGCGAACAGGGTGTCGCCGACGAAAGCCAACTGGTTCTCGACCGAGCGGAACACCACATGGCCCAGCGTATGGCCGGGCGTGGCCGTGACCTCGAACCGCGTCTCGCCGACCATCACCTCGTCGCCGTCCGCGACCACCCGGTCCAGCGGCGCGACGCGGCGCACCTCCTCCGGCCCCACGATCTCGCAGCCCGTCTCGGCCTTCAGCCGTTTGTCGCCCTCGGTGTGGTCCGGGTGCCAGTGGGTGTTCAGGATCAGGTCCAGCCGCCCCCAGCCCAGGGCCTCCAGCTCTTGCAGGATTCGCTCCGCATCCGGCGTGTCCACCGCCGCGACCACGCCGGTCGCCGTATCGCGGATCAGGAAGCCGTAATTGTCGCTGCGGCACGGAAACAGGTGAACATCCAGGGTCATGACGTCATTCTAGCAGGACGGCTCCGGCGGGCCTATGGTGGACCCCATGCGGCGCAGCATCGACGAGCTTCGAACCTTCTACGGCGAGCCGACCGGGGCCCTGGTGCGCCGTCTGCTGGCCCGGCGCCTGGACGACGCCTGGGGCGAGGCCCCCGACTGCGACGTTCTGGGCGTCGGCTACGCCACGCCCTGGCTGGACGCATTCGTCGGCGCCCGCCGCGTGGTCGCCGCCATGCCGAGCGGCCAGGGCGTCGAACACTGGCCCAGCGTGGGGCGCAACCGCACCCTTCTGGTCGACGACCGCCGCCTGCCCTTCGCCGCCGGGTCGTTCGACCGCATCCTGCTGGTCCACGCCCTGGAAGAGGCCGACGATCCCGCCGCCCTGCTGCTGGAGGCGGTGCGCGCCCTGGCCCCCACCGGGCGCATCATCCTGGCGGCGGCGGCGCGCGGCGGCCTGTGGGCGCGGGCCGAGAACACCCCCTTCGGCCACGGCCGCCCCTTCACCCGGGGCCAGTTGGAGCGGCTGGTGCGCGAGGCGGGGCTGGAGCCTGCGGCCTGGTCCCAGACCCTGTATGTCCCGCCCTGGACGCCGCTGCTGCCCCTGGCCGACGGTTTCGAACAGGTCGGGCGGCGCATCGCGCCGAACACCGCGGGCGTGATCCTGCTGGAGGCGTCGCGACAGGCCTATGCGCGCATCCGCCCCAGCGGCCTGGCCCAGCGCGTTCCGGCCCGGCCGGCGCTGACGCCCCAGCCCGTCGCCTCGACCTCCTCCCCGACGCCCCGTCCGCACCCCTGACAGGGAGTTGAGATCGTCCCATCTGTTCGTCGGACGCGAACGGCCTTATGGCGAGCCTCATGCATCGACTGATCCTCATGCGGCACGCCCAGGCGGAGGCCTCCAGCCCGTCCGGCGGCGACGAAGCCCGCCCCCTGTCCAACACCGGGCGCAAGGAGGCCGTGCGGATGGGCCAGACCCTGGCCGAGCGCGGTTTGAAGCCCGACCTGGCCCTGGTCTCGTCCGCCGTCCGCACGCGCCAGACCTGGGACCAGATGCATGACGCCTTCGGCGACGTCGAAGTCCGCGACGAACCGCGCCTGTACAATGCGCCGTCCGACGTGCTGCGTCGCTTCGTCGAGTCCTGTGAGGACGAGGCCGGCTGCCTGATGCTGCTGGCCCATAATCCCGGCGTCCATGTGCTGGCCACCGAATACCTGTCCGAAAGCGCGGCCTCGCCGGCCATTCTGGACCGTCTGGCCGGGGGTTTCCCGACCGCCGCCGCCGCCCTGTTCACCGTCGATGTCGCGGGGCGCTGCGTCTTCGAAGGCTTCCTGACTCCGCGCGACCTGGGGGTCGCATGACCGGGACCGCCTACAAGATCCTCGCCGCCGAGGAATGGCGCGCGGCCCTGGCCGAGGGCCGTTACGAAGGCTCCGCCGTCGATCTGGCGGACGGCTACATCCACATGTCCACCGGCGAACAGCTGGTCGAGACCGTGCGCCGCCATTACGCGGGCCGCGACGATCTGATGCTGCTGACGGTCGATCTGGCCCGGTTCGGCGCGGATCTGGTGTGGGAGCCGTCGCGCGGCGGCGACCTGTTTCCGCATCTGTATGCGCCCCTGCCCGTCGCCGCCGTCACCGCCCTGCGCGCCCTCTCGGTCGCCGAGGACGGAGCCATGCTGTTCGAGGATCCGGCATGAGCCTGCTGGCCGACTGGGGCGCCGCCGCCCTTCGCCGCCTCGATCCCGAGACCGCCCACCAGGTGGCGATCAAGGGCCTGGCCCTCGCCCCCCTTCCCGCCCCGGCGGCCGACGATCCGAGCCTGCATACGACGCTGGCGGGGCTCGCCCTGCCCAATCCCGTCGGCCTGGCCGCCGGCCTGGACAAGAACGGCGAGGCCCTGCGCGGCCTGTCGCGGCTGGGCTTCGGCTTCGTCGAATGCGGCTCGGTCACGCCCCGCCCGCAGCCCGGCAATCCCAAGCCCCGCCTGTTTCGCCTGACCGAGGACCGGGCGATCATCAACCGGATGGGCTTCAACAATGAAGGCCTGGAGGCCTTCGCCGCCCGTCTGGATCACCGTCCCACGGACGTGGTCGTCGGCGCCAACCTGGGCGCCAACAAGGATACGGAGGACAAGGCGGCGGACTATGTCGCCGGCCTGCAACGCCTAGCTGGCCGCGCCTCCTATTTCACCGTCAACATCTCCTCGCCCAACACCCCCGGTCTGCGCGCCCTGCAAGGGCGTGAACAGCTGGACGATCTGCTGGGCCGGATCGACGCCGCCCGCCCCGCCGCCCCCGCCGCCCCCGCCGCCCCCGCCGCCCGCGTGCCGGTCTTCCTGAAGATCGCGCCCGACCTGATCGCCGACGAGATCGGCATGATCGTCGAGGCCTCGCTGGCGCACCGGATCGACGGCCTGATCGTCTCCAACACCACCCTGGAACGGCCCGAGACCCTGCGATCCCCCGATGCGCATGAGACAGGCGGCCTGTCGGGCGCCCCGATCCGCCCGTTCGCGGAAAAGGCTCTGCGCGCCGCCGCCGAAGCCGCCCAGGGGCGCCTGCCCCTGATCGCGGTCGGCGGGATCGACAGCGGGGCCGAGGCCTATGCCCGCATCCGTCTGGGGGCCAGCGCCGTTCAGGTCTATTCCGCCTTGATCTACGACGGGCCCGGTTTGATCACCCGCATCAAGCGTGATCTGGCGGCGCGACTGCGCGCCGATGGTTTTTCCTCAATTTCGGCCGCTATCGGGGCCTCGCGTTGACAGAGCGTTAGCCTCGATCTGCGTCTAGTACCGCCAAGCGAACGACCACGGTTCGTATTGCCGGGAAGCTGGATGTCCAAGACGACCGCAGTCGACACCGCCGCAAGCGGCTGGACAGTGGCCGCCCGCCATCGCCGCAGCAATCTGCTGCAGCGTTTGGGACTGGGGGCCGCCGTCGCCCTTGTCGTGACGCCCATGATCGGCTGGCGGATCTGCCTGGCCTGGTTCGCGGCCTATGGCCTGATGCAGGGTCTGGAACTGCTCGCCTTCGCGCGCGTGAATCGTGACGGCGACGGGAAGATCCCCCTCTGGGGCCAGGTGACGGCCTGCCTGAGCCTGTTCGCCAGCGCCTCGCTGTTCGGCAGTCTGTCGATTCCGATGTGGCTGATCGGCGGTCCGCTGGGCGGGGTCTGCGCGGCCCTGATGCTGCCGGCCCTGATGCTCTTCTCGATGATCAATTCGCCGCGCTCGAAATCGATACTGGTCTCCTCCCTGACGCCGCCGATGCTGTATCTGCTGGCGGTTCCCTTCCTGGCCGCCTGGTTCGGAGCGCCGCCGCCCCTGGTGATGACGGCCGCCGCAGCCGTGGTCCTGGTCATCTTCTTCACCATCATCAGCTGGCAGAAGATGAGCGAGGCGACCGAGAACCAGATGCGCGCCCACGCCGAGGCCGAGCGCCTGCGTGTGAAGGCCGAAGAGAGCCTGGTCGCTCACACCGCCTTCCTCGCCGCCATCGGTCATGATCTGCGCACCCCGATCGGCGCCATACTGACCGGCGCCGCAGAGCTTCAGGCGCTGGACGCGAACTCGCGGTCAAACGCCCATCTGATCACCGACGCCGGGCTGATGATGAAGGCCCTGCTGGACGACCTGCTGGATCACTCCAAGATCGGCGCCGGCCGGATGACGGTCGAGGCCGTCGACTTCGACCTGCGCGCCACGCTGGCCCAGACCTTGCGCCTGTGGCGCGGACCGATCGAGGCCAAGGGCCTGAAGCTGCGCGTCGAGGGCGCCGCGCGCATGCCCCGCAGCGTCAAGGGCGACGCCATGCGGATCCGGCAGGTGATGAACAACCTGATGTCCAATGCGGTGAAGTTCACGCCCCAGGGCCGGATCACCCTGCGCCTGGACGCCTGGGCCGAAGAGCCCTCCGGCTATTGTGTTCTGCTTGAGGTTCAGGACACCGGCCCCGGCATGACCGGCGATCAGCTGGCGCGGCTGTTCAACCCGTTCGACCAGACGGCCGAAGGCGTCAGCGCCCGGTACGGCGGTTCGGGCCTGGGTCTGGCGATCAGCCGCGACCTGGTCGAGTTGATGGGCGGCCGCCTGACGGCGCGCAGCGCGCCGGGCCAGGGCGCCAGCTTCACCGTCTCCCTGAGCCTGCCCTTCGGCGAGAACGCCGCGCCGATCCTGGTTCCCGGCGACGACAGCCGCCTGGACATCGCCCTGGCCCTGGCGGCCCGGCCGCTGGCCGCGGGGCCGGACGCGGGAACGCCGCAGGCCGTCCCACGGGACGCCGACGTCTCCCCGACGGCCGAAACCGCCGACCAGACCGACGACGACCGTCCGCTGCGCCTGCTGGTGGTCGACGACCACGACATCAACCGTCGCGCCGTCCAACTGATCCTGCAGCCTCTCGGCTGCGACATCGTCACGGCCGCCGACGGCATGATCGCGTTGGAGCGCTGCGCCGAAACGGTCTTCGACGTCATCTTCATGGATGTCCGCATGCCGGAGCTGGACGGGCGCGAGACCACCCGCCGCCTGCGCGCCGAGGGCGGCCCCAACGCCCGGACGCCCGTCGTCGCCGTCACCGCCGACACCGCCCCCGAAGACGTCGCCGCCTGTCAGGCCGCAGGCATGGCCTATTTCGTGTCGAAACCCCTGACGCCCCCGGCCTTGCTGGGCGCGCTGCAGCATGTGCTGGACGACTCCGCTCAGGCGGCCGAGATCGCCGCCGCCTGATCCCGGACATCCGCGACCAGCCGTTCGGCGAAGCCCGGCGTGCGCAGGTCGCACTCCCACACCGTCAGAACCCGCCAGCCGTCATCCCGCAATTGGGCCGTCACCCGCACGTCGCGGGCGCGGTTGCGGTCGATCTTGGCGCTCCAGTATTCGGCGTTGGCCTTGGGCTTGCGCGCCCCCCGCGCGCAGTCGTGCCCATGCCAGAAACAGCCGTGGACGAAGACGGCGACCTTGCGCCCCTTCATCGTCACATCCGGCCGACCGACCAGGCCCTGGCCGCCCAGCCGATACCCGATCCCGGCCGCGCGCAGGATCCTGCGCACGGCCAGTTCCGGCGACGTGTCGCGCCCCTTCACGCGCCGCATCACCGCGCTGCGCTGTTCAGGACTGAAGACGTCGGTGCTCATGATCGGTCCAGAACTCAAGTCACGAAGCTCAAGTCGCGAAGCGGCAGCCTGGACCAACCCCTATCAGAGCTGCGCCAGCAGGTGCTCGGCCGAAGACACCTTGAACTCGCCGCCCTGTTCGATGTTCAGCTGGGTGACCGTGCCGTCCTTGACCAGCATGGAATAGCGCTGCGACCGCTGACCCAGGCCGAAGCCCGAGCCGTCCAGCACCAGACCCAGTTCGCGGGTCAGGTCGCCGTTGCCGTCGGCCAGCATGACGATGGACTCGTCGTCGATGCCCTGGCTTTCGGCCCAGGCCTTCATGACGAAGGCGTCGTTGACGGAGATGCAGGCGACCACGTCCACGCCCTTGGCCTTGATGGCCTCCAGATTGTCCTTGAAGCCCGGCAGGTGGCGGGCCGAGCAGGTGGGGGTGAAGGCGCCCGGCACGGCGAACAGGGCCACGGTCTTGCCGGCGAAGATGTCGGCCGTATTGACGGGTTTGGGGCCTTCGGCCGTCGCCCGGGCGAAGCTCGCGTTCGGAATCCGGTCGCCGATCTGGATGGTCATGGGGCTCTCTCCGCGCGGGTTGGTTGGGTGCGCCCGCGACAGATAGACGTCGCCGCCGTCATCGCAAGCGGCAACGCCTTGCGCCCGCCCGTTTCACGCCCGATGATAGGATCATCATGACCGACGCCTCATCCCTGACGGGCCGTCTCCTGGTCGCCATGCCCGGCATCGGCGACCCCCGGTTCGAACACGCCGTCATCCTGATCTGCGCGCACGGGCCGGATCACGCCATGGGGCTGCGGATCGACCGCCCGGCGCCCGGCGTCGATCTGAAGACTGTTCTGGACAAGCTGGACGCGCCGGCGCCGGAGGATTCGGTCGGTCGGGTCGTCCTGATGGGCGGACCTGTCGAACGTGAACGGGGCTTCGTGCTGCACACCGACGACTGGAGCACGGGCGACGACACCCTGCCCTTCGGCGACGGCCTGGCCATGACCGGGACGCGCGAGGCCCTGGCCGCCATGACCGACGCCGTGGCCGGCCCGCGCCGGTCGGCCCTGCTGCTCGGCTACGCCGGCTGGGGCGAGGGCCAGTTGGAGGACGAACTGGCCGAAAACGTCTGGCTGACCACCGACGCCGACCTGGATCTGATTTTCGACGGCGACCACGAGTCCAAATGGACCCGCGCCCTGGCCCGCATGGGCGTCGATGCGGGCCGGCTTTCCAGCCAGGGCGGGCGGGCCTGAACCCGGCTTCGGCCGCGCCATCCGAAACTCCGTCCGCATTAACGAAATCGCTAGGCTGGTGCGCGAGACTGGGGTCTGCCTCGGGATCAGCCAATCGGTTTGGCCTGGGTCGGGAGGAATTTGTGATGCTGATTTCCAAGGGTGATCGTCGCGAACTGGTCGGCTTCCGCGTCGGCGAGCAAGCCTTCTGCATCGACATCACCTCGGTGCTGGAAATCCGCGGCTGGACGCCCACCACGCCCCTGCCCCGTGCGCCGGACTATATGAAGGGCGTCGTGAATCTTCGCGGCGTCGTCCTGCCCATCATCGACCTGGCGGCGCGCCTCGGCCTGCCGACCAAGGAACCCTCGGCCCGTCACGCCATCATGGTGGTGAAATGCGGCTCGCGCACGGTCGGTCTTCTGGTCGAGGCGGTGTCGGACATCGTCGAACTGGACGACGGGATGCGCCAACAGACCCCTGACATGGGCGACGACGGCGGCCCCGGCGTGATCGCCGGCATATTCGCCGTCGACGGCGAGATGATCAGCCTGCTGGACCTGGACAATGTGCTGCCGCCGCTGGCCGAGGCCGCCTGAGTCCTGACCCGACCGGAATCCTGACCCGACGACGATATTGCCGAACGGCGTGTCATAGCCGCGCCTATCGCGTCGCCAGCGACACCATCAGCAGCACGACCAGGACCAGACACAGCCCCTGCCAGAACCGCACCGGATCGCGCTCGATCAGCGACAGGGGGCGGGGCGCGGGCGCGGCGGCGGCGCTGCCCGTCTCCAGCACATGGATCAGCTCCTCCACGTCCTCGAACCGGTCATCCGGATCGACGGCGACGGCGCGCATGACGGCGGCCTCCAGCCAGGCGGGCATGTCCGGCCGCCGACGGCCCAAGGATACGGGCGCACGATCGAAGCGCGGCGCGTCCGACGGATCCACCTCGCCCCACGGATAGGCGCCGGTGAACAGCCGGTACAGGGTCACGCCCAGGGCGAACTGGTCGGTGGCCGCGTTCCCGCTCTCGCCGTCGTACATTTCGGGCGCCTTGTAGCCGGGGGTGCCGGGCGCCTCGGCCTCGGCGAACTCCTCGGCCCGCTTCAGCCGCGCCACGCCCAGATCGACCAGCTTCAGCCCCCCGTTCGTCTCCAGGATCACATTGTCCGGCTTGATGTCGCGGTGCGTCACCCCCGCCCGGTGCAGGGCCGCCACGCCCCGCGCCAGCTTCAGGGCCACGCCGATCCCTTCGGCGATCTCGAACGGCCCGTCCTCGGCCAGCCGCGCATGCAGGGTCTGGCCCGGATAGAAGGGCTGGACGATATAGAGCCGGCTCTGGCGCCCCGCATCCAGGCTCAGCACCTTGCCGACGAAGGGGCTGTCGATCCGCCGGCCGATGAAGGCCTCGCGCAGGAAGGCGGTCCGCGCCCCCCGCTCCGACACCGCCGCAGGCTTGGGAAACTTCAGGACGACCCTTTCGTCGCTGGATCGGGCGTCGCCGGACCGGGCGTCGCCGGACCGCGCCAGGAACAGACGCGTATAGCGGCCGTCCGCCACCAGCCGCTCCAGATGGAACCCGTCGACCGTCTCGCCCTGTTTCGGCGGCGGCAGTATGGCCAGCCCCTCGGCCTCGGCGGTGATCGCCTCCCAGTCGGGCGCCCCGATCCCCATGACGTCGATGACCAGGACGGTCGCGTTGTCGCGCGCGCCCGCCTCGGCCACCTCGGCCAGAATGGCCTGGGCGTCGGCGTCGGGCGATCCGCGCCGCCCCAGCAGCCGCGCCAGGGCCTCGTCCGTCAGCACCCCGTGAACCCCGTCCGTGGTCAGCAGCAGCCGGTCGTGCGGCGCCAGGCCGACATGACGCACGTCCAGCTTGACGTCCGCCTCGATCCCGACAGCGCGGTACAGCACATGGCTCAGCCCCTGCTGCGCCCGGGTGTGATCCTCGGTCAGGCGCGTCAGCACCCCGTCGCGAAAATGATACGCCCGGCTGTCCCCCACATGCAGGGCCACCGCCTCCCGCCCGCGCAGGATCAGGGCGGTGAAGGTGGTCGCCGCCGCCTCCATGGCCGGATCGATCCTGCCCCGCGCATGGAGCCAGCGATTGAAGCCCCGCAGCGCCTTGATCCCGTTGGCGGCGATGCCGTTCAGCGGGTTCTGGTCCAGATAGCCGTCGATGAAGCTGCGCGTCGTCAGCTCGGCCGCCATCCGCCCGGCCTTCGAGCCCGACACCCCGTCGGCGATGACCGCCACGACCCCATGCTCGCGCTGCTCGGCCGGGGTGCCCAGATGCACCCCGCCGAAATCCTGATTGTCCGCCTTCGGCCCCTGTGCGGTGGCGAAGCCGGCGGCGATCTCCAGTCTGGCGTCGGTCACGATCCCCTCCCCGAGCCGCCATCCTAGGCACAAGGCCCAGGATGGCGAAACGAGAAACAAGTCCCTCTGGGCCAGCCCATTCTGGACAAGACGGTCATCGCTCTTATCTCAGCATCGCACCTCTGGAGCCGATCATGTCCCCGACATCCGATGACGCCATAATGACCGCCTGTCTGACCCGGTTCGGCGCGCTCAAGCTGGAACAGCAGACCGACCCCCAGGCCCTGCTTGAAATCCTGTATTTGGCCGAACGTTTCGAGGCCGGGGACGACCTTCAGCAGGCCAAGGCCGTCTATGATCCCGCTGTCTGGAAAGGCGTCGAACCCAGCGATATGAAGCGCCGCCTGATCGCGTTGGACAGCTTTATGCAGACGCTCGCCGAGCGTCGTCTGACCGCCTGGGGCGTGCCCCACTAGCCTGTATTAGGCCGACCGCTGCTTCAGCGGCGCCGTGCCGTCCGCTAGGCTCTCGGCCAGATAGACCTCGGCCTCCTGCGCCGGGAGCGCCGGCGCATAGCCGAAGCCCTGGCCGTAGTGGCACTGGGCCTCCAGCAGCAGGGCGGCCAGTTCGCCGTTCTCCACCCCTTCGGCGACGACCTCCAGCGACAGGTCGCGGCCAAGGTTGACCACCGACTTGACGATCTTGGCCGAGCCCTCGTCCTTGTTCATCGTCAGGACGAAATAGCGGTCGATCTTCAGCGTATCGAACGGCAGGCGCGCCAGATACGACAGCGACGAGAAGCCGGTGCCGAAGTCGTC
The DNA here is from genome assembly GCF_059415785.1 of Brevundimonas sp. GW821-FHT10A07. Classification (NCBI taxonomy): domain Bacteria; kingdom Pseudomonadati; phylum Pseudomonadota; class Alphaproteobacteria; order Caulobacterales; family Caulobacteraceae; genus Brevundimonas; species Brevundimonas sp. GW821-FHT10A07. The sequence goes on along the minus strand of NZ_JBWKNX010000003.1, from coordinate 40,359 downwards.
CAGCGCCAGCGACGCCCCGACATCCTTCAGCGACTGCAACACCTCGGCGGCGTGCGCGGTGTCGCGCATGATGTCGCCCTCGGTCACTTCCAGCTTCAGCGCCCCCTTGGGCAGGCCGCTTTCCTTGATGATCCGGGCCACGTCCTCGCACAGGTGCGGCCGCTCGATCTCGCCGACCGACAGGTTGACGCTGCAGAACAGCTTGCCGGCCAGGGGGTGGCGCTGGATCCATTCGGCCAGTTGCCGCGCCGACTGGGTCATCATCAGCAGGCCCAGGTCGTTCATCATGCCCAGGTCGGCGGTCAGGCCCAGGAATTCGTCCGGCGGGACCAGGCCGCGCTTGGGGTGACGCCAGCGCGCCAGGGCCTCGAAGCCCGCCACCGCCCCGGTCTTCAGGTTCACGATGGGCTGGAAGAAGGGCACGATCTCGCCGCGCACGAAGGCGTTCCTCAGATCCGCCTCCAGCGCCAGACGGCTCAGGCTGTCGCTCTCCAGCGCCCGGCCATAGGCGGCCGATCCGCCGCGCCCGGCGCCCTTGGCCGATTCGACCGCCAGTTCGACCCGGCGCAGCAGTTCGGAGGCGTCCGGCGCGTCCGGCCCGCCCTCGACGACCACGGCCCCGATGGAGACGGTCGGATAGATGTCGAAGCCCGCCACCCGCAGCGGCTGCTCCAGCGCCTCGCGCAGGCGAAAGCTGGCGTGTGAGGCGGTCTTCTGCACGATGACGGCGAACTCGTCCTCGCCGATCCGCGCAGGCGAGGCCTCCTTGGAGAAGGCCGCCGCCAGGCGCGACCCCAGGGCCGACAGCACCAGATCCGTCCGTTCGTGGCCCAGGGCCTCGTTCAGCCGCCTCAGACGGTCGACGTCGCCGACCACGATCTCGTATTCGCCGGCCTGGGTCAGGACCTCGCCGACCCGCGTGATGAAGGCCCGGCGATCCAGCAGGCCGGTCAGCGCATCCCGGTCCGACCCGGCGAACTTGGTCTCCAGCGCCACCACCCCGGCGGCGCGCAGCCCGTCCTCCAGCCAGACCCCACGCCACATGCAGGTGTCGGATCCGCGCATGCGCAGGCGCACCGCGACCTCGGTCCCTTCATCCTGGGGCTTCAGCATCTTCTCGGCCAGCGACCGGTCCTGCGGCAGGGTCGAGGCGACGAAGCCGGCGCCCGAACATTCCGGCGCCAGCGGCCCCAGGCCCAGGACGCGCGTCGCGCCGGTGAACCGCAGTTGATCCAGCGACGGCGTCCAGACCCACAGGGCCGTATCGGCGGCCGCCAGCGCCTCGATGGCGCTCGTGGCGTCCCAGGCCAGGGATCGGGGTCGCGCGTTCAAAGCTGTCGCCCTCTCAAGACGGCGTCCGGCCGCCGCGATCGATCTCGTCCTCGACGAGGCCGAACAGCAGATGATCTGCCCACTCGCCGTTAATTTTCAAATAAGCCCGCGCCAAACCCTCGTTTCGAAAGCCGGATTTCTCCAGCACCCGCCGCGAGGCCTGGTTGGTCGGCAGGCATGCCGCCTCCAGCCGGTGCAGTTTCAGCCGGTCGAAGGCGTAGGCGACCACCGCCCGCATCGCCGCCGTGGCGTAGCCGCGCCCGGCGTAGGGTTGACCGATCCAGTAGCCCAGCGTCCCCGTCTCGGCGACGCCGCGCCGCACGTTCGACAGGGTGACGGCGCCGACCAGGGTCTTACCCCCATCGACGAAGACGAAAAACGGCCAGGCGTTGCCCAGCTCCATCTCCCGCCCATAGATCGACAGCCGGCGCCGGAACGCGCCCTTGCTCAGATCGTCGTCCGGCCAGGCCGGCTCCCACGGTTGAAGATAGTCGCGCGACCCGTCGCGCAGGGCGGACCAGGCTGCATAATCGGACGCCCGCGGCGGCCTCAACAGCACGCCGTCGCCCCGGACCACGGGTCCGGCTACATCGCTCATCCAGTCCAGGAGGGCCATCGAAACACAACCTAGCGCGCCGCCGCCCGCTTGGCGACAGATGCACGCGAATCTGATCCGCGACGGAGTTTTGTTTCCGAGGCGTTATACTCGGACCGACGATCAGGAGCCCTTCATGGCCGCATCTTCGACCGACGCCGCCATCGCCCTGACCCGACTGGGCCTCGGCGCCCGCCCCGGCGAGATCGCGCGCGTCGCGGCCGATCCGCGCGCCTGGGCCCTGGCCCAGATCCGCCCCGAAGGCGCGCCTCAACCGGCCGGGACGTTCGCCAGCGCCGACCAAAGGATGGCGGCCTTTCTCGACTACCAGGCTGACCGGGGCCAGCCGGCGACCGCAGACGCCGAAGCGGTGCGCCTGGCGCGGCAGGCGGCCCGCCGCGCCCTGGTCGAGGACACCGCCCAGGCCTTTCTGGCGCGCGCCCAGCTAGGGGCCACGACGGCGGACGGATTCGCCGAGCGTTGGGTCCTGTTCTGGGCCAACGCCCTGACGGTGTCGGCGGTAAAATTCGACAGCGGCGCCTTCATTGACCTGTATGAGCGCGAGGCCATCCGCCCCAACGTCTTCGGCCGGTTCGAGGATCTGGTGGTCGCCGCCGAACAGCATCCGGCCATGCTTCTGTACCTCGACCAGGCGCGTTCGACCGGGCCGGACAGCCCGGCGGGGACGCGACGCAAGGTCGGACTGAACGAGAATCTGGCCCGCGAGATGCTGGAGCTTCACACCGTGGGCGCCGACGCCGGCTATACCCAGGCCGACGTCACAGAACTGGCCCGCGCCCTGACCGGCTGGTCGATCCCCCGGCCCCAGGATCGCCAGGCCGCGCCCGGCCGGGACCGCGCCCGCCGGGCGGCCCAGGCGGTTGAACCCGGCCCGAACGGCTTCGTCTTCCGCGCCAATATTCATGAACCCGGCCCCCGCACCGTGATGGGCCGGACCTATGCGCAGAGGGGCGCGGCCCAGGGCGAGGCCATCCTGCGGGACCTGGCCCGGCATCCGGCCACGGCCCGGCGTCTGTCGCGACGGATCGCGGCCCATTTCGTCGCGGACACGCCGCCTGAACCCCTCGTGGCGCGGCTGGAGCAGGCCTGGCGCCGGTCCGACGGCGACCTGGCCCAGGTCGCGCGCGCCCTGGTCGAGGCCCCCGAGACCTGGACGCCCCAGCCGACCAAGATCAAGACGCCCTACGAGTTCATCGTCTCGACCCATCGGGCCCTGGACGTCCCGCCCCAGCGAATCCAGCCCCTGCGTCAGGCCCTGATTGAAATGGGCCAGCCCCCCTTCGCCGCGCCGTCGCCCGAGGGCTGGCCCGACACGGCGGCCGACTGGGCCGGTCCCGACGCCCTGGTCAAACGCCTGAACTGGGCGCGGACCGCCGCCGAAACCGCCCGGACCGCCGACATCGCCGCCGCGGCGCGCGACGCCCTGGGCGACCGGCTGTCCGAACGCACCCGCCTCGCCGTCGCCCGCGCCGAAAGCCGGACCGAGGCCCTCACCCTTCTCCTGATGTCGCCGGAGTTCCAGCGCCGATGACCCGTCTCACCCTCGACCGCCGCACCCTGCTGGGCGCCGCGACCGCCGGCATGGGCCTGGCCTTCGCCGGGCGTGTCGCCGCCCAGACCGATGCCTCCCGCCCCAAACTGGTGGTGGTCATCGCCCGGGGTGCCATGGATGGCCTGTCCGTCACCATTCCCTACGCCGATCCCGACTATGTCCCCTTGCGCGGCGGCCTGGCGCTGGCGGCGCCGGGCGAACCGAACGGGGCGTTGGATATCGCCGAGGGGTTCGGCCTGCACCCCGCCCTCGCCGGGCTGCACCGCCTGCACGATCAGGGCCAGATGCGGTTCGCCCCCGCCGTGGCCCTGCCGGTGCGGATCCGCTCGCATTTCGAGGCCCAGGACGTCCTGGAGAACGGCGGCGAGGCGCTGCGCCAACGCGAGGACGGCTGGCTGAACCGCGCCATCGTCGCGGCGGGCGGTGCGCGGCTGCAGGGCCTGTCGATCGGCGCCCAGACGCCCTTGATCCTGCGCGGCGACGCCCCCGTCTCCAGCTGGGCGCCGGGCGGCCGCGTCACGGGCGAGGACCGGATCGCCGCCCTGCTGCAGGACCTCTATGTCGACGATCCGATGCTGGGCCAGAACCTGGCGCGCGGTCTGGCGACCGAGGCCCTGGTCGCCGACGGTTCGGGCCAGACCGTCCGCCGCAACGACGTCGAGGCCCTGGGTCGCGCCGTCGCCAGGTTGATGACGGGGGCCGAGGGGGCCGACATCGTCGCCGTCTCCCTGGACGGCTGGGACACCCACGCGGGTCAGCGCGGCCAGCTCCAGACGCGGCTGACCGGTCTGGATCAGTTGATTTCAGGCTTGAAGGACGGCCTGGCCGACCAGTGGTCCCGCACCGTCGTGGTGGTCGCCACCGAGTTCGGCCGCACCGCCCGCGCCAACGGCACCCAGGGCACCGACCACGGCACGGGCTCGTCCCTGCTGCTGGCGGGGGGCGGTCTCAAGCCCGGCGGCCTAATCGGCGACTGGCCGACCCTGGCGGACAATCGCCTGTTCGAAGGGCGCGACCTGGCCCCGACCCTGGACATCAGATCCGTGTTCAAGGGCGTGTTGCGCGATCATATGGGCCTTGATCGCGCGGCCTTGGACACCCGCGTCTTCCCCGACAGCGCGGCCGAGGCGCCGACCCTGGCCGGCCTGGTCTGATCTCCAGGCCGGGCCAAGGGCCGTATCAGGCGACTTCGGTCTCGACCGGGATCTTGCAGATGCGGTTCAGATCGGCGCGGATCGAGCTGCCCTGGAAATGGGACATCTCGGCGCCGGAATAGCCTTCGGCAGACAGGGCCTTGACGACGTCGCCGGTGTTCAGACAGTCAGGAGTGCGGGCGAGCTGGTAGGCGCGCTCCACAACGTGGATGCGGTTCATGGTAGAGCCTTTGCGTGTACCAATCTAACGCGCTCCAAGCTGGACCGTTCCACCGACTGTAAAATCCTTGTTGCGGCCGCGCTTGCATTTGTCACGAAGACCTGAGTACATAGACTTCGTCGATCTCTCTGCGTAACGCCCACTCTCTCTGCGAACGCACGAGTCAAGGCCGCTCCCATTCAGACCCGACAGGCCGAAGGGGCGTTCCCTCGGTCAACTTCTAACGGAGGTCTCAAAATGGCTACCGGCACTGTCAAATGGTTCAACCCGACCAAGGGTTACGGCTTCATCCAACCCGACGACGGCGGCAAGGACGTCTTCGTCCACATCTCCGCCGTTGAAGGCGCTGGCCTGCGCGGCCTGGATGAAAACCAGAAGGTTTCCTACGAGCTGGAACGCGACAAGCGTTCGGGCAAGGAATCCGCTGGCCAGCTGCAAACCATCGGCTGATTTCAGCTTCACGGCTGATATGGCGACGGCGGCTCCGAAAGGAGCCGCCGTTTTCAATTGGGGCGTCGATTGATGCCGAACGAAAATGTATCGGGCGGCCGGATCACGAAAGTGGCTACCAGGCCTTGGCGAGACCAGAAGTTTCAGGTCCGCCATACTCCCAGACGAACCCCCTCGCGCCCACCGTGCAGCAAGCCGTTTCCGCGTCTCGGGCAAGGGCGCGAAGAAGATCAGACCGGCGGGCCTTCGTCTTTGCGAACATGCCGACGTCAAGGCCGATAACGATACGCCAACGATCATCTGGAGCGCGATCATTCGGCTCGACCGTTTCAACCTCGGGGCTCGTCACGAAAGAGGCGACGATGGTTTTGCCCTCATCAATGACGGCAGCCTCTGAGTGCCACCCGTGGTCTTCAGGCCATGCTTCCTCGAAGTTCCAGCCCGATTGGGCGAGAAGTGGCCTCACCTTTCTTTGAAGGTCAGCGCCGATAAGACCGTTAAGCGAAGCCGCCACGTCCTCCGGGGCGTCACGAAGGTTGGGCAGCGCAAACACCGCCGTCCAAGTCACCAGGCCCATATCCACTCCCCCTGAGTTGAGACGGTCCTACCTGGACGGGTTTAAAGAAGCCTGTACGGGAAGTCCGAAGAAGGACCAGGTCACGAGCGCCTCTCGATTGGCAGCCTCACCCCTTCGTCCTCTCGATCCACCCCGCGAACGCATCGAGGAACCCCTTCAGGAACTCCCGCGTCCCCTCGTTCTTCAGCGTCCCATCCTCTTCGTTCAGCAGACCGGCGACATTGCCGATATAGGCTTCGGGCTGCTGCATGGTCGGCATGTTCAGGAAGACCAGGGGCTGGCGCAGGTGGTGGTTGGCGCCGAAGGCGGCCAGGGCGCCGGGCGAGACGCTGACGATGGCGGCGGGCTTGGCCGCCCAGACGCTTTGGCCGTAGGGGCGCGAGCCGACGTCCAGGGCGTTCTTCAGGGCGCCGGGGATGGAGCGATTGTATTCCGGCGTCACGAACAGCACGGCCTGGGTCGTCGCCAACTCCTCTCGGAACCGCGACCAGGCCGCCGGCGGCGTCTCCGTATCCAGGTCGGGATTATACAGCGGCAGGTCGCCGATCTCGATCAGGTCCAGCTCCAGCTCGGGCGCGGCCAGGGCCTTCATCTCGAGCCCGATGGCGCGGGAATAGGAGCCCTCGCGCAGGCTGCCGACGATCAGGGCGACGCGGACGGACATGGAGGCGCTCCGGGTTTGGATGTTTCAAGCGTCAGCATAACAGATCGCGGCGCTCAAACGTTCCCGTCAGATACAACTCCGTCCCCCTCGGGCTTGTCCCGAGGGGGACGGAGATATGGAGCTACCCCCCGAACAGGGCCGCCGCGAACGCCTCCCCCGCCGGCGCCGCCGACTTCGGCCCCAGCACGGCGCTGGCCGCCTGTCCCCCCGCCAGCATCCGACCGCCGACCGCCCGCACGTCCTCGACCGTCTGGGCCTCCAGCTGTTCGGTCATCGACAGGCTGGACCGGGGCGCGCCGAAGATCAGGGTCTGGGCCGCGTTGCGTCCGGCCCGGCTCATCGGGTTCTCGTCCGACATCCACAGCCCGGCCTTCATCACCGCCTTGGCCCGCGACAGCTCCTTTTCGGTCGGCCCGGTCTCGGCCAGGGCCCGCACCTCGGCCGCCGCCACCTGGGCCAGTTCCCTGGCCCGATCCGCCGCCGCCCCGGCGTAGATCCCCAGCACCCCGGTGTCCTCGTAAGGCTCCTGATAGGCGTCGATGGCGTAGGCCAGGCCCCGCTCCTCGCGCGCGCTCTGGAACAGGCGCGAGGCCATGCCCCCGCCCAGTATCTCGCCGAACAGCCGCATCGACGACAGGGCCGGATCAGTCGCCGACAGCGCCGGCAGCTGGAACACCAGATTGGCCTGTTCGATCTTGCGCGTCAGGGTCGCATGCCCGCCGACGAAGGCCGCCGGCGCCGGGGCCGGAACCGGGGTCGCGACCGCGTCGCCGAACCAGCGCTCGGCCAGGGCCAGCAGCTCGCCCTCCTCCACCGCGCCGGACGCCGACACCACCATCCGGTCGGGCGAATACAGCCGCGCGCGCCAGGCCTCGACGCTGGCCTTGTCCGCCGGCTTCAGGCTGTCGACCGAGCCCAGGATCGGCCGGCCCAGCGGCTGGCCGGTGAAGGCGCGCGTCTGCACCATCTCGAACACATGGTCGTCGGGCGTGTCGAAGGCCTCGGCGATCTCCTGGGCCACCACGTCCTTTTCGCGCTCGATCTCGGCGGGGTCGAGGGCAGGCCGGAACACCAGGTCCGACAGCACCTGCATGTTCAGCGCCAGGGTGCCTTCCAGCCCCCGCACCTCGAAACTGGTCCGCTCATAGCCGGTGGAGGCGTTGATCGTGCCGCCCTCGGCCTCGATCCGCTCGACGATCTCGCGCGCGGCCATGTCGCCGGCGCCCTTGAACACCAGATGCTCCAGCAGGTGCGACCAGCCGGAGCGATCCTCCGCCTCCCACCGCGCCCCGCCCTTGACGGTGACGACGACGGCCAGGGTCTTCAGGCCGGGCATGGGGTCGCAGATGACGCGGACGCCGTTGGACAGGGTGTGCAGGGTGGCGGTCAGGGGGTGTCTTTCTTCAGGCGTCTTCGAAGCAGGGCCACATAGAAGCCCGCCAGCACAATCGCCAGCCCGAACCAGGTCAGGGCGTAACCGAAATGATTGTTGGAAAAGGCCGCCGGTGGGGCGGACGGTTTCAGGGCGCCGAACTCGGGATTGGTCGGGCTGACGGCGAACACCGCCTCGGGCCGCACCGGGCCCTGGACCTTCAGGGCCCTGGCCATGGCCGCCGTGTCGCGGCCATAGAAGCGGCCGTTCGTCGGGGACGGCGTCATGCCGCCCGGCGGATCGAAGCGGCGGAACTCGCCGATCAGCACCAGCGGCAGGGTGGACTCCGCCACGCGCGGCCGGCCTGAAATCTCGTCGGCGACGAAGCCCCGGTCGATCAGCAGGCTGAAATCCGCATCGACGGGCCGGCAGGCCGAGATCAGCCGCACCCCCGCCACGCCGTCATGGATGGACTGCAGTTCGACATAGGGCGCGGTCGCCAGACCCGGACAGACGATCAACGCCTTGCGGAACTCCAGATCGCCCCCGTCCGGATCTGCCGCCAGCACCTGATCCAGCGGCGCGGGGGGGTTCGCCGCCGCCGCCTCGGACGCCGCGATCAGCCCCTCTTTCCACTTCAGCCGCTCGACCTGCCACAGGCCCAGCCCGATCAGCAGGACCAGGGCCGCGACCGTCAGCAGGGTCAATATCCAGGGAAACCGCCTCATATATCCTCCCCCGTGGAGCGAAGCGGATCGGGGGAGGGGGACCGCGCAGCGGTGGAGGGGGCGCTTTGGTTCCTGTACTGCAAACCGATCATCAGCCCCCGCCCCGGCCGCATCAGCGCCAGCGACAGGGCCACCACCAACGGCAGCCAGACGATCAGGTGCAGCCACATGGGCGGATGGAATTTGATCTCGACCACCAGGGCCGAAAATCCGACCAGAAAGCCCGCGATCTGCATGATGAAACTGGCCGGCCCGTCGCCGGTCTGGATGGTCGAGAAATCCAGCCCGCAGGCCTCGCACCCCGCCCGCACCTTCAGGAAGCCGGCGAACAGACGCCCCTGGCCGCAGCGCGGGCACCGCCCCTTCAGCCCCGCGCGCACGGCGGAAACGGCGACGGCGGGAGACGATCCCTCGTCCCCCGCCGTCTCGATCTTGTCGGTGGTGTCCGGGATCAACCGAAGACGACGTAGACGAAGGCGAACAGGAACAGCCAGACCACGTCCACGAAATGCCAGTACCAGGCCGCCGCCTCGAAGCCGAAATGCTTCTGCGGGGTGAAGTCGCCGGCCAGCAGACGGATCAGGCAGACCGCCAGGAAGATGGTGCCGATCAGGACGTGGAAGCCGTGGAAGCCCGTCGCCATGAAGAAGATCGACCCATACAGGCCCGAGTTGGCGGCTTCCTCGTTGAAGAACAGGTGCTCGTGCAGGATGTGCTGGTATTCATAGGCCTGAACGCTGGTGAAGAAGACGCCCAGGGCCACGGTGATGATCAGGGCGATCTTGGCGCCCTTGCGGTCGCCGACCTGGATCGCGTGGTGGGCCCAGGTGACGGTGCAGCCGCTCAGCAGCAGGGTCACGGTGTTCAGCAGCGGCAGCTGCCAGGGCGACAGAACCTCGACCCCCTTGGGCGGCCAGGTGGACCAGGCCTTGGCCGTGTCCGCCCAGGTCCCGACTTCCGGCGTCAGGGCCCGCGATTCATGGAACAGGGCCATGTCGAAGAACATCCAGAAGAAGGCGACGAAGAACATCACCTCCGACGCGATGAACAGGATCATGCCGTAGCGCAGGCCGATCGAGACGACCGGCGTATGGTCGCCCGCCTTGGATTCCTTGATCACGTCCGACCACCAGCCGATGGCCGAGATCAGCACCCCGGCCAGACCGGCGAAGAAGACGCCCGGCTTGCCCTCGGCCAGGAAATTGGCCGCGATCAGCCCGTTCTCGGCCGGCGCCAGACCCTTCATCCAGATCACGGCGCCGATGAACATGATGGTCGCCGCAATGGACGACAGCAGCGGCCACGGACTGGGCGGCACGAGGTGATAGTCGTGGTGCGGAGCGGCGTGCGCGTCGGCCATGCGTTTCATCTCTATATTGGGCTGGCGATGAACTCGCCTTATCCCCCAGCTATAACCGCCGCTTTTGCGTCGCGCCAGTGCGCCGCCGTGTTTCCGCCGCGATCTCCGGGCTGCTCCCAAACGCGTCACCCTCGGGCTCGTCCCGAGGGTCCACCTGTCCGCCGCACCTCAGGTCGGGCGAGGGTCCGGTGTCTAAACTCCACAGCTTGTAATCGCATTAGGCGTGGACCCTCGGGACGAGCCCGAGGGTGACGGGGTTGCGGCGCTACACCCGCGCCTTCAGGGCCTCAAAGGCCGTCCTCGAGAACACCGACAAGGGTTGCGGCGGATCGGTCGGATCGAACCAGCCGATCTCCGACAGCTTGTCCGGCTCGGTCAGCTGCGGCTCGCCGGAGAAGTCCCGCGTCACATAGATCAGCGACACCCAGTGCTGGCCGTCCGCCGGAATGATCTCTTCCGACAGGCACAGGAACTCGACCGCGCCGATCGTCAGGCCGCTCTCCTCTTCGGCCTCGCGACGCGCGGCCTCGGCGGAGATTTCCATGTGATCGACCTTGCCGCCGACGATGTTCCAGTGTCCCGCCTCAGGCGCCTTCAGCCGCTTGCACAGCAGCACCCGCCCGTCGGCGCGCTGGATCACCAGCCCGCAGCCGACGCCCGGAAAGTCCACACCCGGTCGGGCCATGGACTCAGGCGTTCGGCCCCGTCGGCGCATCGACCGACGGATAGAAGGTGTAGCTCAGGGTGATTTCGCGCGCGCCCTTGGCTTCGCGGTCCGTGGCCAGTTCGGGGGCGATGAAATACTGGACCGGGAATTGGCGCGTCTCGCCCGCCGCCAGGGTCTGATCCGAGAAGCAGAAGCATTGCAGCTTCTGGAAATAGGGGCCGGTGTATTCCGGCACGACATTGTACCCGGCCCGCACCTGGATCGGCTGGTCCGAGGTGTTGGTGACGTCGAAATAGGCCAGGCCCGTCTCGCCGATCCGCACCCTTTGGGTCGTCTGTTCGGCGCGGAAGGTCATGGGCAGGCCGCGCACGTTTGTGTCGAACCGCACCAGCACTGTCTGGTCCAGCACCGTGTCCGGCGCCTTTTCGGCGCGGCGCACCGTGCCGTCGAAGCCCGTGACCTGGCAGAACATCCGGTACAGGGGCACGGCCGCGAAAGCCGCGCCCGTCATCCCCATCACGCCCAGGACGCAGATAATGGCGATCAGGTTCTTGCGGCCGGGATTGTTCATCGCGGCGCCGCCCCCGCCGGCGTCGAACCTTCCAACAGGGCGCGCTCGGCCGCCTGGTTCTGTTGCAGGCGCAGGACCGTGGTGGTGAAGACCAGGACGATGAAGGCCACCAGGGCCGCCGCGATCCAGACATTGCGGCGCTTGCGGGCGCGCAGTTCCTCAGGGGTCAGACGCATCACTCAGCCTCCCAGGCCGGCCACAGCCTCGACCAGGAAGGCCGAGAACAGGGCGACCAGATACAGGATCGAAAAGGCGAACAGGTCACGCGCCGGTTTGGCCTGGGCCTTCACATCATACAATGCGGCCTCGCGTCCCACCGTATCGGCCTTGTCCGGCTCGTCCCCGGCGCGCGAGCGATACAGCCGCCAGGCCAGACCGAGGAAGCCAAGGCCGCCGGCGACCGACACCACGGCGTAGATCAGTCCGCCCATGCCCACCAGGGCCGGCGCCACGGCCGAGGCGATGAAGACCAGGGAATAGATCAGGATCTGCAACCGCGTGGACTTGGCCCCCCGCGCCACCGGCATCATCGGTATCCCCGCCTTGGCGTAGTCGCCGGCCGAATACAGGGCCAGGGCCCACGAATGCGGCGGGGTCCACAGAAAGATGATCAGGAACAGCAGCCAGGCCTGCCAAGGCGCCTGGCCCGTCGCCGCCGCCCAGCCGATCACCGGCGGAAAGGCGCCCGCCGCCCCGCCGATGACGATGTTCTGCGGCGTCCTGCGCTTCAGCAGCAGGGTGTAGAAGCCGGCGTAATAGACAATGGTCAGGGCCAGCAGCCCAGCGGCGAACCAGTTGGTGTTCATCCCCAACAGCATGACCGAGAACAGGCTGAGGATGACGCCATAGGCCATGGCGTCATTCTTTCTGACCCGGCCCGCCGCCACCGGCCGACCGCGCGTGCGCCGCATCAGGGCGTCGGTCTCGCCCTCCAGCGCCATGTTCAGCGACCCGGCGGCGCCCGCGCCCACGGCGATGCACAGGATGGCGATGGCGGCGACCAGCGGGTTCATCGATCCCGGCGCCATGACCAGCCCGGTCGCGGCGGTGAAGACCACCACCGACATGACGCGCGGCTTCAGCAGCTGGAAGAAGTCTTCCGGCTGGGCGGTCGAGAGCGCGGGGCGGGTCTGGACGTCCTGGGTCATGGGTTCGGGTGTCATGGGTGAGGGCCGCATAGCATACCCCAAAGCAGAAGGCCGCCCCTTCCGTGGAAAGAGCGGCCCGCCGTTCGGGATGTCAGCCCGGGATCAGTGCTCGTCGCCCTTGACCACCGGCAGTTCGTTGAACTGGTGGGTCGGCGGCGGCGAGGACAGGGTCCATTCCAGGGTCGTGGCGCCCTCGCCCCACGGATTGGCGACGCCCGGCCGGCGGCGAATGGCGGCCTCGGCCAGCATGACCAGGAAGACCAGCACCCCCACGGCCGTGATCGCGTAACCGATCGACGAGATCTGGTTCCACAGGGTGAAGGCGTCCGGATAGTCGATATAGCGGCGCGGCATCCCTTGCAGACCCAGGAAATGCTGCGGGAAGAACACCAGGTTCACACCCACGAACATGATCCAGAAATGGGTCGCGCCCAGGAACTCGTTGTACTTCACCCCGAACATCTTCTCGAACCAGTAGTAGAAGCCCGCGAAGATGGCGAAGACGGCGCCCAGCGACAGCACATAGTGGAAGTGGGCCACCACGTAATAGGTGTCGTGCAGGCTGTAATCGATGCCGGCGTTCGACAGGACCACGCCGGTCACCCCGCCGACGGTGAACAGGAAGATGAAGCCGATGGCCCACAGCATGGGCGTCTTGAAGCTGATGGAGCCGCCCCACATGGTGGCGATCCAGCTGAAGATCTTCACCCCGGTCGGCACGGCGATGATCATGGTCGCGGCGATGAAATAGGCGCGCAGGTTCACGCTCATTCCGACCGTGTACATGTGGTGCGCCCAGACCACGAAGCCGACGAAGCCGATGGCCACCATGGCGTAGGCCATGGCCAGGTATCCGAACACCGGCTTGCGGCTGAAGGTCGAGACGATGTGGCTGATGATGCCGAAGCCCGGCAGGATCAGGATGTAGACCTCCGGGTGGCCGAAGAACCAGAACAGGTGCTGGTACATGATCGGGTCGCCGCCGCCGGCCGGGTCGAAGAAGTGGGTGCCGAAGTTGCGGTCGGTCAGCAGCATGGTGATGGCGCCGGCCAGGACGGGCAGCGACAGCAGCAGCAGGAAGGCGGTGATCAGCACCGACCAGGCGAACAGCGGCATCCGGTGCAGGGTCATGCCCGGCGCGCGCATGTTCAGGATGGTGGTGATGAAGTTGATCGCGCCCAGGATGGAGCTGGCGCCCGCGACGTGCAGGGCGAAGATGGCCAGGTCGAAGGCCGGGCCGACGTGGCCCACCGTCGACAGGGGCGGATAGGCCGTCCAGCCCCCGCCGAAGCCCTTGCCCGGCCCGCCGTCGACGAACATCGACAGGATCAACAGGCACCAGGCGGCGACCAGCAGCCAGAAGGAGATGTTGTTCATGCGCGGGAAGGCCATGTCCGGCGCCCCGATCATGATCGGCACGAACCAGTTGCCAAAGCCGCCGATCATGGCGGGCATGACCATGAAGAAGATCATGATCAGGGCGTGGGCGGTGACCACCGCATTATAGCCGTGCTTGGACTGCTCCACGAGACCAAGAAGCTGGATCGACGAGCCTTCCCTGAAGATCTGGATTCCCGGCTCGGCCAGCTCCCAGCGGATCAGGCCCGACAGCGCCCCGCCCACGATGCCCGCCATGATGGCGAACATCAGATACAGGGTGCCGATGTCCTTGTGATTGGTGGACAGGAACCAGCGCGTGAAGAAGCCCACCTTGTGATCGTCGTGGTGGTGGGCGTCGTGGGCGGGAAGGACGTCGCGGGTCGAAACGGTTGCGTCAGCCATGGAACTGCTCGCCTCTTACTGGGCGGCCGGCGCGGCGGAGGCCGCGGCGGGAGCGGGTTGAACGGTCGGCGCGGTCGGCGTCGTCGCCGTCTGGGCGGTGGGTATGCCGGTCTGGGCGCCGGCCTCGGGGCCGGTCGTCGCCGTCCCGACCACGGGGGCGCCGGTCGTGCCGGCCTCGACCTGGGCGGTGGTTCCGCCCGGCGCGGCCTCGGCCGTCTTCGGCGTCATGGAGCCGCCCTTGGAGGCGATCCAGCGTTCGAACTCGGCCTGGGTCACGACATTGATCTGGATCGGCATGAAGGCGTGATCGACGCCGCACAGTTCCGAGCACTGGCCGTAGAAGACGCCGGTGCGCTCGGCCTTGAACCAGGTCTCGTTGACCCGGCCGGGCACGGCGTCGGTCTTCAGCCCGAAGGCCGGCAGGGCCACGGCGTGGATCACGTCCGAGGCGGTGATCAGCAGGCGCACCGTCTTGCCGACCGGCACCACCATCGGCTCGTCCGCCGCCAGGCGATAGACGCTGTGCGACAGACCGCGCTCGGCCAGCTCGTCCTCGGGCACCATGTTGGAGATATATTCGGCCACGCCCTGGTCGGGATATTCATAGGCCCAGTTCCACTGGTTGCCCGTCACCTTCACCGTCAGATCCGGTTCCGGCATGTCGTGATAGGCGAACAGCAGGCGGAAGGAGAACAGCGAAATCCCCACCAGGATCACCACCGGCAGCACGGTCCAGATGATCTCGACCGTGGTGTTGTGGCTCCAGCGCGCGGGGGTCGGATTGGATCTCTTGTTGTAGCGGAACACGATCCAGGCCAGCAGGCCCAGCACCAGCAGGGTGATGCCGGTGATGACAGGCATCAGGACGATGTCATGGAACCAGATGGCGTCGTGCTTCAGCGGCGCGGCGGCCGGCTGAAGATCGATGCCGCCCGGCGTCGGCTGGCCCATCAGATCCTGCGCCCACGTCGGCGCGGCGGAGAACAGTGCGATCCCGACGGCTGTCGTCGCCGCCGTCGCTCCTGCCTTCGCTCTTCCCAGGGCTCGCGTCCCCATTCCCATACGAAGTCCCCACAATATCGTTTTTCAGCAGAGACTTGAGAACGAATCTCAAGTCTTCGCGCGGGCATGTTCTCCACCCGTCACTTCCTTGAGTCCCTATCGGATCGCCCTTCGCTTGCCAAGCGATCCCCGCTCCATCCGCCGCAAACTCGCCTCAAACCGTCCGCCCCCTCATCGAACCCCGTTGGATTAAACCTTCGTCATGTTTAAACAGGTACCTTGCGTCGCAAGGTACCTTGTCGTACTCAATCTCCATCAAAGGAGACATCGAGGTGACCGAAACCATCGAGATACAGCTGAAGAAGGGGGTTCTGGGGCTTTGCGTCCTGGCGCTTCTGAACCGGGCCGACAGCTACGCCTACGAGATCGCCAGCCGCCTGTCGGACGCGATCGATATGGGGGAAGGCACCATCTACCCCCTGATGCGGCGGATGCAGTCGGACGGACAGGTCGAGACCTATCTGGTCGAATCCTCGTCCGGCCCGTCCCGCAAATACTATCGCCTGACCGACGCCGGACGGACGGCCCTCGCCGCCCAGACCGCCGAATGGTCGGCCTTCACCCAAGCCGTCGACGCCGTCCTGGCCAGCGACGCAACCACGATCCAGACGCCGGCGCCCCAGGCGGCCGACGCTCAACCGGAGGGAACGGAACAATGACGCGCGCGGAATTCATCGCCCGTCTCAGAAGCGGCCTGGTCGGATTGCCGACCGCCACGGCGGCCGACATCGTCGCCGACTATGAGACCCATTTCGCCGACGGCCTGGCCGCCGGCCGCACCGAGGCCGAGGTGGCCGCCGCCCTGGGCGATCCGGGCCGGCTGGCCCGCGAACTGAAGGCCGAGGCCGGGATCCAGCGCTGGCGCCAGGAGAAGAACCCCTCCGCCGCCGCCGCCGCCGTCTTCGCGGTCCTGGGCCTGGGGGCAGTCGACATCCTGATCCTCCTGCCCATTCTGATGGGCGTGGTCGGGACCCTCTTCGGCTTCTTCATCGCCGCCATCGCCCTGTTCATCTCGGGCGGCGGCGTCATGGTGGCCGGTCCGTTCGCCGGCTTCCCCGGCGGCCCGTTCGCGGCGGTCTTGATGGGTCTGGGCCTGATGGCCGGGGCCGTCTTCATCGGCGCCCTTCTGACCATCGTCACCATCTGGCTGGTCAACGGGATCGTCTGGTTCGCCCGCCTGCACTACCGGCTGCTCAAGCCGGCGCTTGAACCCCAATCCGACGCCCAGTCTGACGCTACGAGCACGGGAGGCTCGCTATGATCCGCACACTGTTCATCATCGCCGGCGCCGCCCTGGTGCTCTGCATGGTCACCCTGGGCGGGGCCATCGCCCTCGGCGGCCACGACCTGCAACGCCACGGCTGGGCCTGGACCATCAAGGACCGGGACGGCGAGTCGATCCGCTTCGAACGGGTCAGGGGCGGCGGGACCGACGATCTCGGCCCCTTCACCACCCGCACCCTGGCCTGGACCGGCGGCGAGGCCCTGACCATCGATTCCAGCATCGACGTCGAATACGTCCAGGGGCCGGCCAACACCGTGGTCATCACCGGGCCCAAGGGGCTGACCGACCGCGTCACCCTGACGGATGGCCGCCTGTCCATGGGCGACGGCGACGAACGGATCGTGTTCGGCTGGGACAACGGAAACTTCTCCGCCCGGTCGGAACGCGACGAGCTGCGCGTCGTCGTCACGGCGCCCAATGTCCGCCGCTTCGCCTCCAACGGCTCGGGCGACCTGGACATCAGCGGCTATGACCAGCCCTCTATGGCCCTGTCGATCTCGGGTTCGGCCGATGTCACCGCCTCGGGCCGCACCGACGCCCTGGACCTCGACATCGCCGGCTCGGGCGACGCCGATCTTCGGGCTCTGGACGCCAAGGACGCCAAGGTCGACATCGCCGGCTCCGGCGACGCCGACATCGCCCCCACCGGCGACGTCCAGGTCAGCATTGCGGGCTCCGGCGACGTCAGCCTGGCGACCCGCCCCGCCAAGCTGACCAGCGAAATCGCCGGCTCCGGCGACGTCTATCAGAACTGAAAGGACCAGACCCTCCCTCGCTTGCGGGGGAGGGTCCGCGACTGCATGAACGTGGTGCGGGGCTGAACCTTACAGGCCCCCTCCGTCTCGCCGGCTTCGCCGGCGATCCACCTCCCCCAAGGGGGGAGGAATGCGAGCACCGAAATCCTCCCCCCTTGGGGGAGGTGGCGCGGCGCAGAGCGCCGTGACGGAGGGGGCCCGAACGGGTCCAACTGTCACAATGACGCTGGTCCTGCCGTAACGATTCCAACCCCTTGTCAGATTCTCGCCCCGACTTCCCCGCCAGGGTTTCCCCGTCCCCTATAATCACGCCCGGTCTCGTCGCTGGGAGGGCTCGCTTGGCCTGCGACCTTGCGGCGGCGGGAGCGGATGGAACGGGAGCGGGGGTGCAACTCCTCCGCGCCGACGGCGTCTCACGACGTCGTGGGAGGGTCGAGGGGGATACTCGATCGCACTCGGGACGGGGTTTCGCAGACCCTGCCGACCCGTCGCAGGCTTATGGGGTTAGGCGATAAGACCGCCACCGCTCGGCGCCCCGAGCTTGCAGGCCAACCATTCGCGCGGGGCGTCAAACCTTCGTCGAAACGGTATTTCTAGATCAAACTCCGGGCGAAGGCCCGGCGCCCCGCCCAGCCCTCCGCTTCCAAAGGGCCTCCAAACTCCGCCGAACGGACGGAGCGCTTCGTCACGCCTTCACCCTGCCCTTCATTCCCGCTAAGCCATGCCCATGACCTCCGCCCCTCTTCCCGACGCCGGCGCCAACTGGGTGGATCGCCATGCGCCGCAGCCGCTGAAGCCCTGGCTGAAGCTGGGCCGGTTCGACCGGCCCATCGGCATCTGGCTGCTGCTGTTGCCCGGCTGGCAGGGCGTCACCCTCGCCCTGGCCCAGTATCGGCAGGCGCCCGGCCTCTATGACCTGTGGCTGTTCGTCGGTTTCGGCATCGGCGCCTGTCTGATGCGCGCCGCCGGTTGCGCCTTCAACGACATCGTCGATCGCGACTTCGACGCCCAGGTCGCCCGCACCGCCCTACGCCCCATCCCCGCCGGTCTGATCTCCGTCAAACAGGCCTGGGCCTTCGTGATCGGCTGCAGCCTGATCAGCCTGCTGATCCTGCTGACCCTGCCCGTCGTCGCCATCCTGCTGGGCGTCGGCTCCGTGGCCCTGGTCGCCGCCTATCCCTTCATGAAGCGGATCACCTGGTGGCCCCAGGCCTGGCTGGGCCTGACCTTCAACTGGGGCGCCCTGATGGGCTTCGCCGCCGCCCTGCCCCTGGCCGCCGCTGCCCTGCTGCTGCCAGCCGACATCCTGGGCGAGTTCCGCCCCTTCCTCTGGTCCGTCCCCAGCGACAGCGGCCACGCCGTCGCCCTGGTCTGGCAGGCCTATGTCCCCGCCGTCCTCCTCTACCTCGGCGGCGTCTTCTGGACCCTGGGCTACGACACAATCTACGCGCTTCAGGACATCGATGACGACGCCATGGTAGGGGTCAAATCCTCCGCTCGCCGCCTGGCCTCGGCCGTGCGTCCCGGCGTCGCCGTCTTCTATCTCATCAGCCTGATCCTGGCCGCCCTGGCCGGTCTGTCAGCCGGCCTCGGCCCCCTGTTCTGGCTGGGCCTGGCCCTCTACGCCGCCCATCTGGCGCTTCAGGTCGTCCGCCTCGACCGCACCGACGGCGCCCTGGCGCTGAACCTGTTCAAGTCCAACCGAGAGGCCGGCTTCATCCTGCTGGCCGCCCTCGCCCTCGGATCCATCGGCCTGTGAAGGAGTCTCCCATGAACCGTTCCGTTCGCATCCTGCTGCTGTCCGTCGCCGTCGCGGCCACCGTCGCCGCCTGTCAGCGCCGCGATGACAAGGTCGAGGCTCCGGCCCCCGCCCCGGCCGCGCCCGCCCCCGTCAACCCGGCCGCAGCCGGCGCGCCGATGAGTTTCGACTCCAAGACCCAGTACGCCACGGTCAAACTGACCCTGCCGGACGCGATCAAGTCCAAGCCCGACCTGCACGCCCCCCTCTACGCCGCCGCCGTGCGCGACCTGCGCCAGTTCTCCGAAGGCGCCCAGGCCGACCTGTCCGAGGCCGGCGGCGGCCCCGGCGGCTACGAGAAGGCCATCGCCTTCGACCCCGGCGCCGAGACCGGCAAGCTGTTCAGCCTGGCCCGCACCGATTTCGAGTTCACCGGCGGCGCCCACCCCAACACCAGCTTCTCGGCCGTGCTGTGGGACAAGGCGATGAAGAAGCGGCTGGGCTTCGCCGACCTGTTCCGCCCGGGCGCCGATCTGGCGGGCCTGGACAAGGCCCTGTGCGACGCCGCCAACGCCGCCAAACAGGCCCGCTCGCCGGGGTCGGAGACCGCGACCCTGGGCGGCAAGATGTGGACCTGCCCCAAGGCCGTCGCCACCCCCTTCGTCCTGACGCCGGGCACGACGCCGGGCAAGGCGGGCGGGATCACCTTCCTGCTGGGCGCCTATCAGATCGGCCCCTATTCGGACGGCCCCTACCAGATCGCCCTGCCCCAGTCGGTCTTCCGCTCCCTGCTGAACCCCGCCTACGCCGACGAGTTCGCCGGCGCGCCGGTCAAGGCGGGGGACGTGACGCCGAAGAACGGCTGATCAGTCGGCCAGGAACTGATCCACCAGTTCGGCGAACCGCTGGGGCTGGTCGGCCATGATGAAATGCCGGCTGCCGTCGACGCGGATCAGCTTGACGCCGGGCAGGGCCGCATATTCGTGACCCCAGGCCTGATCCGCCTGGGCGGCGGGCGCCCCGCCGTCGGCGTCCGAGGCGTAGAGGGCGGTCACTGGCACGCTCAGGTTCGCAAGACCTGGCCGCGCATCCGTCAGCAGGACATCCCGCATGGCCGCCGCCATGGCCTTGCGGTCCGACCCGGTCGTCCAGTCGACCAGCCTGACCCGCAGCGCGGCGTCCCGCGTCATGCCCTGGGCGCTGCCGACCTGGGCGGCGCGGAACGACTCGTCCGAGAGGGCCAGAAGGGTCTGCGCCGTCTGGTCCGCCGCCGGTCTCATGGCCTCGACCGTCGCCTGCGGCCCCCGCAGCGCGCCGAAGAAGGGCAGGCTGTCCACGCTCATCAACCGGCCGACAGCCTCAGGATGCTGCTGGGCCAGCACCAGTCCCGCCAGGGCGCCCATCGAATGACCGATCACCGCCGGCCGCTCCAACCCTTGGCTGCGGATGTAGCGGTCCAGTTCGTCGACCGCCGGCTGGACGAAGGGACCGTCGCCATGGCTCCAGGCCTCACCCGCGAAGCCCGCCAGCTGCACCAGATGGACCCGGTGCGTCGCCTTCAGCCGATCCGCCGTCGCCCGCCACACCTCCCGCGAACAGCCGAAGCCGGGGATCAGGATCACATCGGGGCCCGCCCCCACCACCTCCACGGACAGGCGGTCCGAGACGAAGGCGGACGCCTGGGCGCTTGGCTGGGCGAAGGCGGCGGTGACGCCGACCACCAGCGACGGGGTGCAGACCGCCAGGCCGAACAGAGCGGCGCGCAGGCGCGGGCGCGCCTTGAAGAAGGCGTTGAACATCGGATGTCTCCCTTGGATTTTAGGTTTGGTCCGCCGCCGTCAGGCGTGCGGGTTCTCGAAGATCTCTTCCACCGGCCGCTCGAAGACCGCCGCGATCCGGTAGGCCAGATCCAGCGACGGATCGTGCCGTTCGGTCTCCAGAGCGATCACCGCCTGTCGCGACACGCCCAGCGCCTGGCCCAGTTGCTCCTGGGTCCAGCCGCGCTCGACGCGCAGCAGTTTCAGCCGGTTCTTCATCGGCTGGTCCGGATGAAGGGCGCGCTGATTCCGTACATGCCCCAGAACAGGGGTACGATCAGCCAGGTCTCGATATGGGGCGCGCCTGCGAAGCTCTCGCCGAAGCCCCAGAAGGTGGCGACCGCCATGGCCAGCCCCGAGGCGACGATGAACTGTTTCGCCGTCACGCCTCGCACGAACTCATCGCTCTCCCGCATCAGCGAAAGCACCGCCCAGATCTGGCCGATCACCGGCGCAGAGACCACCGCCGCCAGCCCCCAGGCCGCCGGCTTTCCCATCACTTCGTCGAAGGCGTCGGTCGTCATCATGGCCACGCAAATGGCCACATAGGGAATGGTGAACGCCATGGTGCGAATGACGTATCGCCGGTGCGCCGGGGTGGTCGATTTTCCGAAAGACAGCATGTCCGCCTCCTTGTGTAAGGCCAACCTTACATCGGTCAAATGTCATGTCAACCTGACTTTTTGTAAGGAACACCACACATCATCGCATTGCTTTGTCCAGACCCGCCTTAGGGACTAGACTGCCGCCATGCCCGCCGCCCCGCGCTTAGCCGCATCCGCCCTGTTCACGCCCGAGGAATGGGCTCCGTTCCAGGCCCGCTCGGCCTGGAACGGGCCGCTGCTGGTCGCCCACTGCTGGGCCGTGATCGCGATTGCGGTCGTCGCGGGGATGCTTATCCCCTGGCTGACCCCGCTGTGCGTCATGGTGATCGGCACGCGCCAGCTGGGCCTGGCGATCCTGATGCACGAGGCGGCGCACGGCGGCCTGTCCCGGAACCTGCGGCTGAACGATTTCCTCGGCCACTGGCTTTGCGCCGTGCCGATCGGCGCCAGCCTGACCGACTATCGCCCCTATCACCTGGCCCACCACCGCTTCGCCCAGCAGCCGGAGGATCCCGACCTGATGCTGTCGGCGCCCTTCCCCGTCTCGCCCGCCTCCCTGCGGCGCAAGCTGATCCGCGACCTGACCGGCCAGACCTTCTTCAAGCAGCGGGTGCTGCTGCCGCTGGCCCAACGGCGCTCAGGCAGCCCGAAGGGCGATGGCGCACAAACAATGAGCGATAGCGCCCACCAATATGAGGCCGTCGTCACCGGCAGGTCGGTCCTGCCCTTCCTCGCCTTCAACGCCCTCCTGCTGGCGGGCTTCGTCGCGGCGGGGGTCTGGTGGGCCTTCTTCGCCTTGTGGCTGCTGCCGATGGCGACCTGGTTCCCGATGGTGACGCGGCTGAGAAACATCGCCGAACACGCCTGCGTCGAGGGCTCGGCCGCCGACGCCTTCCGCGCCGCCCGCACCACCCGCGCCGCCTGGTGGGAGCGCGCCTTCATCGCCCCCTACTGGGTCAATTTCCACGCCGAACATCACCTGTTCATGCATGTGCCGTGCTGGAAGCTGCCGGCCCTGCACCGCGCCGTCCACGCCCGTCCCCTGGCCGCCGGCATGGAGGTCGCGTCAGGCTACATTAGCGTCCTGAAATTGGCCACATCGATTGGAAGTAATAGAAATTGAAATCTTGCGGCCAATGCAACCTTTGCTGCAAAGTTGTAGCAGTTGAATCAATAAATAAGCCTGCTAGCGTTTGGTGTAAGCACGCACGTCCGGGAAACGGGTGCGGAACATATAGTTCTCGACCTTCACAATGCGCTGTTTTTCAATGCTTGTGGCTCGAAGATCCTGACCTTCCAGATAGTTGGAAGCCAAACAAATCGAAAATCGTGGTTCGTGCCGATGGCGAGAATTGCTTAGCGGTCGACGTCGACCCATCAAGTCCAACCGCATGGAAGAAAGAGCCATTCTACAGTCAAATCAAGAAATGGTCCCTACAATCTCGCGGTCATGGCCGTGTTCTTGTTTATATCGGCGACCTTACTTGGGCTATCTTTCCAGAAGAAGACCTATTTATTGGCAGCTTGCAGCCCGGAGAATATCTAGCGACTGGCTACAAAAAGGGCATTGGGTGGACTCAGCCTTTTGGACGAGTACTTGGAGACATTGTGCCGAAAGCAGAAATTCTTGGCAAACAGTATCCCGTATAGCAACGTGACTGTCCTCGACCCCGGTGCCTTCATCCACGCCAACACACGTCTCCAGCCCGTGCCCCATGCGCCGGAAATCTCGCTGTGGCTGGCGGACGAGATAACGCCGATCTGGCGCATGACGGAAGAGGAACTGGGCGAACTGGGCCTGCCGCCGCCCTTCTGGGCCTTCGCCTGGGCCGGCGGCCAGGCGCTGAGCCGCTATCTGCTGGATCACCCGCAAGAGGTCGCCGGCAAGCGGGTGCTGGACTTCGCGACCGGTTCGGGCCTGGTCGGGGTGGCGGTGATGAAGGCGGGCGCGGCCCATGTCCTGTGCGCCGACATCGATCCCTTCTGCCAGGCCGCCGTCGCCGCCAACGCCCAGGCCAACGGCGTGGTCCTGGACTTCACACCGCTCAATCTGCTGGACGCCCCGCCGCCGGCCGTGGACGTCATCTGCGCCGGCGACATCTGCTATGAAAAGCCGATGACCGAGGCCGTGCTGGCCTGGCTGGGCCAGGCCCGCGCCGCCGGAACCCGTGTCCTGATCGGCGATCCCGGCCGCACCTATTTCCCCCGCTCGGGCCTGGATTTCCTGGCGGAATACAGCGTGCCCACGACCAGAGAGCTGGAGGACCTGGAAATCAAGCGGTCCTCCGTCTGGGCCATGCCGTGAGGTCACGGCGCGGCCGCGCTTGCCTCTCGCGCCGTCGCCGCCCATCTTCAAGGACATGAGACCGATCACGATCCTTTCCATAGTGATCGCCGCCATGGCCTCCAGCGCCGTGGCGCAAACCCCGCCCTATGTCCCGCCTTACGCCGCGCCCCACGGCGCCTATCCCGGCGGCGGTCCTGCGGCGATCGCCGACCAGCATCGCTATGAAAACGACCGGCTGCGGCGACAATCCGAGGCCAACGCCGCCCTGGCCCGACAGCAGCAGATCGAAACCCGTCAGCGCCTGATGCAGATCGAGGCCGCGCGCGAGCCGACCGTGTCGCCGGCCGTCCCCGCCCGCCCCCTGTATGACGTCGCCCAGGAGCGCGGCCTGCGCGAAGGCGCCGCCGCTCGTCGCCAACAGACCCGCCAGGGCGTGACCCAGATCGACGACTGGCTGGATCGGCCGAACTGACGCATCCCTTCCCTTTCCTCCGCGTTCCGGCCTAGCTTCAAGACGGATCAGGCGGAGGGAACGGGCATGCGCTGGCAGGGCGGACGGACAGGCGGCGGCGGGGTCGAGGATCGGCGCGGTCTCGGCGGCGGGGCGCTGGCGGGCGGCGGGATCGGCGTCGGGGTCCTGGCGATCATCGGCTATCTCGTGTTCGGCATAGATCCGGCGACCACAACCCAGTTGGCCAGCCAGTTCGGCGGCGTCGGCGCCGAGCAGCAGCAGGGTCAGGTCGGGACGCCTGAAGATCAGGCCGGTCGGTTCGTCGATGTCGTCGGGGGCAATATCAACGACGTCTGGACCCAGAAGCTGAACGGCTACGAACCGCCCAAGGTGGTCATCTATGAACAGGGCACATCGACCGGCTGCGGCTTCGGCCAATCGGCCATGGGCCCCTTCTATTGCCCGACCGACAGGACCGTCTATCTGGACCTGGGCTTCTGGCAGGAGATGGAGACGCAACTGGGCGCCTCGGGCGCCGACTTCGCCCGCGCCTACGTCATCGCCCACGAGTTCGGCCACCACGTCCAGACCCTGACCGGAACCTCGGCCCAGGTCCGTCAGGCCCAGCAGCGCGCGCAGGGGGAAGCCGAAGCCAACCAGTATTCCGTCGCGCTGGAGCTTCAGGCCGATTGCTACGCCGGCGTCTGGGCCAGAAACGCCTCGGCCGTCTCGAACGGCCAGGTCGCCCTGGAGCCCGGCGACATCGAGGAGGGCATGAAGACCGCCCAGGCCATCGGCGACGACACCCTGCAACGCCGGGGCGGCGGGCGCGTTTCGCCAGAGAGCTTCACCCACGGCTCCGCAGCCCAGCGGGTCGAGTGGCTGCAACGCGGCTATCAGTCGGGCGACCCGGCCGTCTGCGACACCTTCAGCGGCGCCTGAACAAGGTTTTCGGTGATGGATTCTGCGGGTTGCGGGTGTGGTCCCGCGCCCCTAACACCGCCTCGCGCGCCTCAACGCCGCACAGACCGACGGATACATTCCCATGCACGCTCGCGCCGGCCGCCAGGCCCTACCGGAAGACCTGATCGACCTCGACGCCCTGATCGGCGCCTATGGATCCGGCCGGCCCGACATGGCCGACCCGGCCCAGCGGGTGGTGTTCGGCACCTCGGGACACCGGGGCTCGGCTCTGGACGGCGCCTTTACCGAGAGCCACATCCTGGCCATCGCCCAGGCGGTCGCCGAATATCGCGCGGCGCAGGGGGTCGACGGCCCGCTGTTCGTCGGGCGCGACACCCACGGCCTGTCCGAACCCGCCTGGCGCACGACGCTGGAGGTGCTGGTCGGCAATGGCGTCGAGGTGCTGATCGACGCCCGTGACGGCTTCACCCCGACCCCGGCCGTGTCCCACGCCATCCTGGCCTACAACCGCGCCAATACGCGCCAGGCCGACGGGATCCTGATCACCCCGTCGCACAATCCGCCCCGCGACGGCGGCATCAAATACAACCCCCCCTCCGGCGGTCCGGCCGGGAGCGACGCCACCGGCGCCATCGCCGCCCGCGCCAATCAGCTGATTGAGGGCGGTCTGGTCGAGGTGAAGCGCGTCCCGTTCGACAGGGCCTACGCCACGGCGGGCCGGTTCGACTTCCTGGGCGCCTATATCGACGACCTGCCCAGCGTGCTGGACATGGACGCCATCCGCGACGCCGGGGTCCGCATGGGGGCCGATCCGCTGGGCGGAGCGGCCGTAGCCTATTGGGGCGAGATCGCCGACCGGCACAGGCTGAACCTGACCGTGGTCAATGACGTCGTCGATCCGCGCTGGGCCTTCATGCCGCTGGACGCCGACGGCAAGATCCGCATGGACTGTTCGTCGCCCAGCGCCATGGCCAATCTGATCCGGATGATGCAGGGCGGATCGGCCTATGATCTGGCCTTCGGCAATGACGCCGACGCGGACCGCCACGGCATCGTCACGCCCGACGGCGGCCTGATGAACCCCAATCATTTCCTGGCGGCGGCCGTCGCCTATCTGTTCGTCAACCGTCCCGGCTGGGGCCCGGACGTGGCGGTGGGCAAGACCCTGGTCTCGTCATCGATGATCGACCGCGTCGTCGCCGGCATGGGCCGCCGCCTGCTGGAGGTTCCGGTCGGGTTCAAGCATTTCGTGCCGGGCCTGCTGGACGGAACCGTCGGCTTCGGCGGCGAGGAATCGGCCGGGGCCACCTTCCTGCGGCGCGACGGCACGGCCTGGTCCACAGACAAGGACGGCCTGCTGCTGTGTCTGCTGGCGGCCGAGATCCAGGCCCGCACGGGTCAGAGCGCCAGCCAGCTCTATGCCGGCCTGACCGAACAATACGGCGCTCCCGCCTATGCCCGGATCGACGCCCCCGCCGATCGGACGCAGAAGGCGCGTCTGGCCGCCTTGAGCTCCGCCGACGTCGCCGCCACCACCCTGGCCGGTCAGCCGATCACCGACATCCTGACCAAGGCCCCCGGCAATGGCGAGGCCATCGGCGGGCTCAAGGTCGTGACCGCCGACGCCTGGTTCGCCGCCCGCCCGTCGGGCACCGAGGACGTCTACAAGATCTACGCAGAGTCCTTCCTGGGAGCGGATCACCTGGCCCAGGTCCAGGCCGAGGCCAGGACGCTCGTGGCCGCCGCCCTGGCGGGCTGAAGGGCTTGAGGCTTGACTTTATGTCCGCGAACCTCCATTTGCGCTGCGTCGCACAATCGCGATCTCCGGCGTCTCCAGCGCGTGTAAGTCCATCTCGGACCTGTCTGTAGAAGCCGCCGGCCCCTCAAGTTCATTCGCTGCCCGGACACGCGGGGCGGCGCCCGATCCACCCCGCAGGCTTCACTCCGAAGCCCGGCCGGGACTGGCGGTGCGCGGCCCTAAGGCGTCATGCCATGGCTGAAAGCGCCCTGCCGCACGCGAAAGACACTGCTGTGAGCACCACATTCGAATCCATGGGCCTGAACAAGGCCCTTCTTCAGGCGCTGGCGTCGGAAGGCTACACCAAGCCGACCCCGATCCAGGAAAAGGCCATCCCCGACGTCATGCAGGGCAAGGACCTGCTGGGCATCGCCCAGACGGGCACCGGCAAGACCGCCGCCTTCGCCCTGCCGATCCTGCATCGCCTGGCCGAGAACCGCATCGCCCCTAAGCCGCGCACGACGCGCGTGCTGGTCCTGTCGCCCACGCGTGAACTGGCCACCCAGATCGGCGACAGCTTCAAGGCTTACGGCGCCCACCTGGGCTTCCGGGTCGCGGTCATCTTCGGCGGCGTGAAATACGGCGCCCAGGAGCGGGCCCTGCAACAGGGTCTGGACATCCTGGTCGCGGCGCCCGGCCGTCTGCTGGACCACATCCAGCAGAAGAACCTGGACCTGTCCTCGACCGAGATCTTCGTCCTGGACGAAGCCGACCAGATGCTGGACCTGGGCTTCATCAAGCCGATCCGCCAGATCGTCAGCCGCATCCCGGCCAAGCGCCAGAACCTGTTCTTCTCGGCGACCATGCCGACCGAGATCGGCAAGCTGGCGGGCGAGCTGCTGAAGGACCCGGTCAAGGTCCAGGTCACGCCGCAATCCACCACCGTCCAGCGCATCAGCCAGTCGGTCGTCCACGTCGAACAGGGCCGCAAGCGCGCCCTGCTGACCGAAATGTTCAGCGATCCCGAGTACACGCGCTGCCTGGTCTTCACCAAGACCAAGCACGGCGCCGACAAGGTTGCGGCCTATCTGGAAGCGGGCGGGGTCGAGGCCGGCGCCATCCACGGCAACAAGTCCCAGCCCCAGCGTGAACGCACGCTGGACGCCTTCAAGAAAGGCAAGCTGCGCGTCCTGGTCGCCACCGACATCGCCGCGCGCGGCATCGATGTGGACGGCGTCTCGCACGTCGTGAACTTCGAGCTGCCCCATGTGCCGGAGGCCTATGTGCACCGCATCGGCCGGACGGCCCGCGCGGGCGCCGACGGCACCGCCATCAGCTTCGTCGCGGGCGACGAGATGAAGCTGCTGAAGGATATCGAGAAGGTCACGCGCCAGAAGATCCCGGCCATCGACCGCCGCAACGACAAGGCCCTGGGCCAGCTGGACGCCACCATCATGGCGACCGGCGTCGGCAAGAAGGCGACCATGCCGGAACGCGAGGGCGGCGACCGCAACGAAGGCGGCCGGGGTGGTCGTGGACGCAGCCGCGTGCCGCACCGCGACGGCGTGCGCCCGGAAGGCGGCGGTCAGCCGCATCGTCAGCGCCGCGCCCGTCCCGGCGAGACTCCGGCGGCTCCGCGTCCCGAGCGCCCCTACAACCCCCTGGCCGGTGAGCGCGTGCCCTCGATCAACGACAACGCCAAGCCCGCGGAAGGCGAAATGAAGCGCCGTCCCCGTCGCCGTCCGTCGAACGGCGGCAAGGGCTACGGCGGCGCGGCCAAGGCCTGATCCCCACTCGCCACCCTCGGGCTTGCCCCGAGGGTGGCGGACCGGAATCGGCGATAAAAAACGGCGGCTCCTTTGCAGGAGCCGCCGTTCTTGTTTCAGCCGATGGCTGTGGACCTTAGAAGTTCCAGGTCGCGCCCATCGAGAAGCCGACGCCGTGGCCCTTGGCCTCGCCGCGCAGGGTGGAGACGACCAGGCCGTTGCCATACACGTCGCGGGTGTCGTTGATCGTGGCCGTATCGATGTCGATATAGGTCACGGCGCCGTCGAAGGTCATGGAGCCCACACTCTTCGACAGACCGGCGGTGTAGAGGAACCGGTCGCCGTCCGGGATACGGGCGGTGCGGTGATCGTCCGGCGTCGGGGTCGGGTCGTAGCCCAGGCCGGCGCGCACGGTCATGGTCGGATCGATCTTGTAGTCGAAGCCGATCGCGCCGGAGGTGACGTCGTCATAGTCCTGAACGATGGTCGAGGAACCGGACGTTCCATAGGTCACGCGGATAGCGTCGAACTCGCTCCAGCCGATCTGGTTGACCTGGGCGTTCAGCGTCAGACGGTCGTTGACGGCGTAACGGGCCGAGACGGTAGCGTACCAGGGGGTGGTGAAGCTGGCGACGCCGTCAGCCGAGACGTTGGCGGCAGCCAGAACGCCGGTCAGGCCCGAGAGGTTCACGGTGCCTTCCAGCTCGTGCTCGATCTTGGAGCGATAGGACAGACCCAGGTCCAGCTTGCCGAAATGCATCTGGGCGCCGGCGTTCCAGCCGTAATCCCAGCCGTCGCCTTCAAGCTGGTTGCGGCCGTCGGTGCTGGGCGAGACGGCATAGGTCGGAGCAAAGACGCCGGGGATGGCCACGTTCGGCAGGGCCGAGCTCAGGGTCGCCTTGGCGTACTGGGCGTCAAAGCCGGCGCCGATGTCCAGCCAGTCCGTGACCGTCATGGCGGCCACCAGGCTGACGTTGGCCGAGCGCAGTTCCGACGTCAGGGCGTCGTAGCGGGCGAAATCGGTCGGCTCGTACTTGGTGGTGAAGTTGAACGGCGCCTGGACGGCCATGCCGACGTTGAAGCGCTCGCCGATCGGCATGGAGACGGCGAAGTTCGGGATGATGCCGCTTTCGACCACGTCATGGACGTGCGGATCGCCGTTGACCGGCGCAGTCCGGCTGACGATGGCCGGGGTGGGGACGTTGTAGGTCAGGCTGGAGCCGCGATCATTGACGTCGGAGTCCAGGATCAGGCCGTGCATGCCGGTGTAGACTTGGCGCTGGGTTCCGGCGATCGCGGCGGGGTTCCACCACAGCGACTGCACGCCCTTGTCGGCGCCTTCGCCCGAGTTGGCGCGGCCCTGGCCGCGGGTCGATTGTTCCTGCACGTAGAACGAACCGGCCATGGCAGGCGCGGCGACGCCGGCCAGCAGGACGGTGGTCAGGGCGATGCCGCCCATACGAGCGAGATTCCTGGGAGTCATTAAGCCATTCCTATAGTGTTGCCCCCGCCATCAAACGCGGCGGTGGGTATCGGGGAGGGTTGTGCACGGCAGCGCTTTCGTCAGGAAAACGTTGCATGCGTGGCGGGTCTCGGCCGGGAAACGGGCGAAACTGTGTCGGAAAAATCGCACACGATCACACCGGCGAGAGGTTACGCGGCGGCAGGTTCATTCCGTCAGGCGACAGTGTCGTGCAACACACAGTCTGGCATGACGTCGGGTAAGGAATCCTTGACCGCCGCACAATCGCCTTGCGTATCCATGATAGGATGGTCATCTGAAAATACCCGCCGCTGCTGATTGAACCATGTACGAAACGCCCGATCTCGAAACCGACGCCCTGGTCCGCACCAGCGCCATCCGCATTCACCAGGCGGAGGACTTCGAGGGGATGCGCAAGGCCGGCCGTCTGGTCGCCGAGGCGCTGGACATGATCACCCCCCATGTTCAGCCGGGCGTGCTGACCAGCACGATCGACGACCTGATCCGCGAGTTCACTCTGGACCACGGCGGCCTGCCGGCGTGCCTGGGCTACAAGGGTTACGAGAAGACCGTCTGCACTTCGATCAACCACGTCGTCTGCCACGGCATTCCCGGCGACCGGGTCCTGAAGGACGGCGACATCGTCAACATCGACCACACGGTCATCGTCGACGGCTGGCACGGCGACTCGAGCCGCATGTATGCGGTCGGCGAGATTAACGCCCGCGCCAAGAAATTGATCGACGTGACCTATCAGTCGCTGGAGCTGGGCCTGGAACAGGTCAAGCCGGGCAATACCTTCGGCGACATCGGTTTCGCCATCCAGAAATTCGTCGAGGCCCAGCGCATGAGCGTGGTGCGCGACTTCTGCGGCCACGGCATCGGCCGGGTCTTCCACGACAGCCCCAATGTCCTGCACTACGGCCGCAAGGGCGAGGGCGCCGTGCTGAAGCCCGGCATGTTCTTCACTGTCGAGCCGATGGTGAACCTGGGCAAGCCGCACGTGAAGGTCCTGTCCGACGGCTGGACCGCCGTGACGCGCGACAAGTCGCTGTCGGCCCAGTGCGAACACACCATCGGGGTGACGGAAGACGGGCTGGAAATCTTCACCGTCAGCCCGGCCGGACTGTTCCGTCCCAACTGAACCCTTGATCCCCCCTCGTCTTCCGCACAGGTTGCGGCAGGAGAGGCAGGGGACATGCTGGACGACCTGACACCCGAACCCAAACCGAAGCCGCGTCACAGCGGCCATCGCGACCGGCTGCGCGAACGGGCCGCCAAGGGCGGGTTGGGCGCCCTGCCCGACTATGAGCTGCTGGAACTGCTGCTGTTCCGCTCCATCCCCTACAAGGACGTCAAGCCGCTGGCCAAGGATCTGCTGGCCCGGTTCGGCGGGCTGGAGGGCATAGGCGCCGCCAGTCACGAGGCCGTCGAGGACCAGGTGGCGCGGACCCTGGCCTATGTGCCCGGCAAGGCGACGCGGGCGGTCGCGCTGGACCTGCAGCTGATTTTCGACGTGACCCGCAGGATCGCGCGCGAGCCGACGGCGAAACGGCCGGTCATCTCGTCTTGGAGCGCTTTGCTGGCCTATGTCCGCGTGGCCCTGCAACATGAGCCGCGCGAACAGTTCCGCGTGCTTTATCTGGACCGATAGTGCGCGTTCAGCAAAACCCTTCCGTTTGACCCACTCCGCCCCCGGTGAAGCCCCCCCCACACTGGCCACATGCTACGCTTCATGTAGTCGAAGCTGGCGAGGTCAGCCGAAAGGATTTCGCGGGTTAGTGCGCTCGCGGGCGACGTTGGCATTATGTCGTGTTTGCGCCCTAGCGAAGCATTCCTGAAGCTTGCTGACAGCCTGCGCGGAACCGGTTAGGTCCACTCTGGCGATGACCGTGAACTCGGGTTCGTCTTCCGTCCCGTCATTGCGGAAGATCGTCGCGTGGTGGCTCTTGGTGAAATATTCCAGAATGTCTTTGTTGTTATTGGACATCAGGCCGTCACGCCCAAAACCAACCCAATTAGCTCCCGAATATTCCGCCGACATTTTGCCATTAGCGTCGAAAAACGTGATGTCGAGATTTTCGTATTCGCGGTCCTTGGTAATGGTCCAGTCGGCATTATTAACCGCTACAAAAACGCCGTCAGTATTCCCGTTCAGCAAGATGTGCGTATAGACACTCGATCTTCCACCTGTCCCTTCGTCTTTGGTTGTCAGTCCGCACGTCGGGCCATCGTCGCTGCTGGAATCATCGACATACCACCAATCATTCGACCAATATTCACCAGCGGTTGCCGTCGTGGCATGGGCGGTCAGCAAAGACAGCGCGGCGAAAGCGAGGCTGATCGGGTGTTTCATACTGCTTCCATGCTGGGGCCGTGCGCGGCGATAGCGGTTTCAATCGGGTTGGTATGCGTGACCATACCCATTCAATTGATTAGGAAATCCAAACGCGCTTGTCAGCGATGTTCAGAAGTTTGAGGGCGGGGCCGTGGGCGAGTTCGCGCCCGCCCCCATTTTGTAGGGTTGCGACCTTCATGTTGATCGGGGCCGCAAGCGCCGCGCGGCAATGGACGCCAGAACCACATGGTTCTGACTGGGGAGAAACGACCCGCTGAAATCTAGTCCCCGTCGAGGCCAATTTCCGAGGGGATATTGTCACGGCCCTTTTCAGCCCATCTTCCAGCCGATGACATCGTGATCCGGCGAGGGCCTTCTTCCGTCCAACATCAAGCCGAGAACTGGGCGTTCATATGCGGCCGAAAGATAGTGAGAGGAAGCAGCCGACCTGCTAGATTGATAAATAGATTAAAGCTCTCTGGTTTGGGTCCAGACGGAAGCAAGTTCTCATGCGGTCTTTTCGGAGACCCTGCGAGCAAGCCTCGGTCGGTGACCCAAACCCGACCGGGGCTTTTCTAATTCCGGCGAGAAGTCAGGCCGACATCTGACAGGCACATAGCACTCGGGGGTATAGAGGCGGGCGACCCCACCCGCACAACTGGAAAAGGCCGGGATACGAGACCGGCGCAGGCGCCTAGAGTGGGCAAATGGACCCCGATCTGTCGGGGCTGTCCATAACCAAGGTCCGAAGGGACCATCGTCCGTTGCCGAGGGCGTAGGCAAAACTGATCTGGGGTCCGTCGTGACAGAGTTGAAGCCCTAGAACCTCACGCACCGTCCCCTCGTATGCGGTCGTGAGAGGCGCCGCCCCGTGTGCGATGGGGCGGTCAACCGTTGTGATTAAATGGAAACGTCAAGGGTCTCACCAAAAGCGGATCGTCCGAAGCGACGACGCGAGATACTACCCCTGCCATGATCAGGATCGGGCGATTTGCTGGCACCGGGCAACCACCAGCGGGGTAACACCCAAACGTCGCCTACGAGGTTCATACCGACTCAGGAATGAATGATCTCTCTGTCTCTCTCATCTCTGCCCCGGCTATGCCGGATTCCAGTGTGTGGGAGGGACGGGGGGATTTGTTCAATTGATCTTGGAATGAGGAAGTATATTTCCTGATATTGTCGTTCGGCTCTTCCCTATCAGTTTCCAAGATTGCTCCGTGCGGCTTGACCGCGAACGCAGTGAGCGAGGCAAACGCGCGAGAGCCGTTCGAGCGTAAGCTCGGACGCCAGACCCTTGAGGTAATGATCATCTGGAATTCTCCGCATGTGTAATCGCTTCCGCAACAACAAGAACTGGGCGGCTGTGGAGCGTGAGTTCTCCGCGACCAAGATTACCCTGATCCCGCCGAAGCGAGCCAAGCCCAATCGCGGAGTGATCGGCGACATCCGCCCCACTGATCCCGCCTATGTCATTCGCCCCGGCGGTGTGACGGAGATTTTGCCGTGGGGTTTTCCCAGTGCCCGTGGTCCAGTGATCAACTTCCGCTCGGAAGGGCGCCGGTTCCCTCTCGTCCAGCGAGGTCTCGTGCCGGTCACCGGCTTTTACGAAACCACGCCTTCCGCCGATCCAAAGCAGAAGCGCAAGGACTGGTGGCTATTTGAGAGCGATCAGCCCATGGCCCTTGCCGCCGTGATCCGCGATGACCGCTTCTCCCTGCTTACCGTCGATGCTGGTCCCGATGTTGTCGCCATTCACGACCGCCAACCGGTCGTCGTGCCCGTCGCCGATTGGTTGGCGTGGCTCGAAGATGAAACCGCGCTGGTGCTGAAGCCGTCGCCGGGCGGCACCCTGATGGTTCGTGTTGCCGAGGGCTAACCACTAGAGACGCGACTAAAGATTACCTTCACCCCGGAAGAAAGTTTATATATCGTCGATCGGTCGTTGGGGGAACGTCATGTCGTTTAATAGTTTGGTCGATAATCTCCGCTCCTTCTCGTGGAAGGATTGGGCCTTGGTCGCCATGGTCGTCGTTGTGTTCGCGGCGATGTTCGGAACGGTCGGTCTGACGATGGGACCGCTAGTCGGCTACCTCATGGTGCTGGGTCTGCGACGCGCCAAAGCTAACCGACAAGCCCGCGCACGCATCGCCCGCTGAACCCGCCACGGTCATTTGCTCGCCCGCGACGATGTGATCTTTAGGGAGAGCAGCATGGCTCAATGGTTGCGGCGGTGACCCAGACTTGTCGGTTACGGCCCCCGCCGAACCAGAACCTGACGACGAGCGCGATCTTCCAGAGCAGCGTTCTTGTCATAGAGGCAGGCTATTCGCAGAAGGCGTAGCCGTGACGCAGCGGATTTCATTTCCAGAGCGTCCTTCCGTGCTCGCTCGGCGCGAAACCGATAGTAGCTCATTGGCGGCCCCAAACGATGTCAGGGCGTTGATTGGAGGGGTAGAAAAGCAACGCTACACACATGGGCGGCTATACGGCTGACCGCCCACAACGGTTCACAGACGGTGACGCTCACGATGTCGCAGAGAGTGTCAGCCGTGGCGAAGCGCGGGGCCTCTGATGTGGATCAATTGTCCCCGACCCTCTGGAATGGTAGCGTTGCTGTGACGCATTAATGGAGAGCGCGATGAAGGGCTTCGTCGATGACATCGACCGGCTGACGGTCGAGAACAAGGATTTCCGCCGGGTGCTCTACACGGGCAAGCACCTCCAGCTGGTGCTGATGGCTCTGCGACCGGGCGAGGAAATCGGCGAGGAAGTCCACGACGACCACGACCAGTTCTTCCGCATCGAGAAGGGCGAGGGCGAAGTCTGGATCGACGGCCAGCGCACGAAGATCAAAGCCGATGACGCGATCATCGTGCCAGCGGGCGCCCGCCACAACGTCATCAACACCGGCGACAAAAAGCTCAAGCTCTACACGGTCTATGGCCCGCCGGATCACAAGGACGGGATCGTGCGCGCCACCAAGGCTGAAGCCGAAGCAACCGAAGAGCACTTCGACGGAGCCACAACGGAATAGGCATCAGCCGACACCGATGTCATCCTCGTCCTATTCGATGGAGTGTAGGAACGTCGATTTTTGAGACTCGCGCGATCAATCGCTTTGTGTCCCAATGTTGACGTTTGGTCACCCCTCACTGGCCAACACGCAGCCCGGCAAGTGGATCAAGTCTGCGCCCCCCCGCCATCGCTTGAACCCAGCCGGGCTGTCCTTTTTTGTGAGGTCAAGCTTGGGGTTTTTGATGGACGGATACACGTTCTACCCGCTGCCAAGTTCTGCGAGTGGACGCCAGTTCAGCCCCGCTATGCTCCCTTCGGATGAGGTCGCCATAGCACGTGCGACGGCGGCCCTACGCGACAGCCCGATCACCCGCGAAGTGGCGATCTGGAAAGGCTATCGGTTCGTGGCGAATGTCAGCAAGGATCGGCGCGCATAGCGTCGGAAAGTCCGTCCGTTTTGGTTGACGGACTCGCCTTCCATGAGACCCTCGAAGCTTCACAGCACATGAGGGTCATTTGCCGGATCAGCCGCTCCGTTGCCTTGCCGTTCGCGTCCTGAAGGATGTCGGGGGCGAGATCGACAACATTGAATTTGAAGCCTTTATGAACGATGTGGCTGGTCGCCATATGTGGATCAGCACCACGGACTGGCTGTTCGTCGAACCGCCCTTGGAAGCTGACGGATTTGAGACCCTCCCGGTCGTCCTCCCGCAAAATATGGCCGTCAAAGCTGTCCTCGCTGACCTGACCAAATTCGAACCGCGTATTCTGACGGATCATCAAGTCACGCCCGCTGAAGGGCGGAAATGGCGGTGGGTGGCGTTCCAAATCGCACCAAATCCGCAGGGTCAAGGCTACTTCCCGTGGGAGCGCATCGATGCTTGAGCCGGGTTTGTTGGGCTGGGTGACCGGCGCCCTTGTGCTGCTGGATGATATTGAAGCGGGTCTTTTGGCGCGCGTGTTGACTGCGGCACCGCAGCGGCGCCAAGCAATTTTTGCGGCAATCGCTACGCGGGAGATTAAAGCAGGTGTTGCCGATGTCGGCTCCGAACTGTTCTCGCCGACGTTCGCCGAAGTCGTTCGCCATGGCCGCGCCATGGACATCCTTCGGCACGCCTATGGCGACATCCCCGCAGGCTTGCCGGGTTTGTTGGAGCGTGTGGGCGAGAAGCCTCTGCCACGCGCGAAGGATTACATCGCGATCTATGATCTGCTGGTCAGCGACGATGCTCGCGGCGCCAACGCGCTGCGCGGGTCTGGTCGGATCACCTGTCGGAAGTTGGAGGTTTTGGCCGCGCTCGATCCGCGCTGGCGGCACGCCAACACGCTGAACAGGATCGACACTGGCGTCGAGGCCATGACGTTCAACTCGGCGGTTAAGTTCGTCCAGTCGGTGAACTCCAAGGCCACCGACGACGTGGTAGCGGGAGCTATCGCGCTCATGCGGCCAACATCGACGCTGCCTCGGCTGCTCGAACGTTTCCTGCGCCGGGCGGATCAGTTGCCGCCCCACCCGCTCGGTGACGGCGACAATGAACTCCGTCCTCTATCCAAGATGCTTGAGCATCTGGCAGCTGCGAGAAAATATCGGAACTGCCTCGCGCATAGGCTTGGTGACATCGCTGCCGGGCGGATGGCTATCGCAGAATTCAGGGGTGTAATCCTG
This sequence comes from Brevundimonas sp. GW821-FHT10A07, assembly GCF_059415785.1. Classification (NCBI taxonomy): domain Bacteria; kingdom Pseudomonadati; phylum Pseudomonadota; class Alphaproteobacteria; order Caulobacterales; family Caulobacteraceae; genus Brevundimonas; species Brevundimonas sp. GW821-FHT10A07. Next base: position 3,233 of record NZ_JBWKNX010000003.1, on the reverse strand, counting down.
TTGGAGTTCCGACCGCTTACGGCTGGGGCTGGATGGCTGCTGTGGTCTGCCCACGGCCCTCGCAACGGTCATGTCGCCCTTGACCTCAAGGATGCGGCTACCGTCGCCTGTGGGCGATTTGGCGTGCCGAGCGTCCAAGACCGGTCGGTGAACGTAGAGAGAGACAGCTACCGCCGATTCACGCGGGAACTGGAGTGGGGCTGACCAAACTTACTGATGAAGACCGCGCTCTTGAGGCATCACTCACGCGGAGCATCGCCCGCGTGGAACGTGAGTGCGTGCTGCTTGCCGGACAGACTTTTTATCCTGACCTCTGGGAGGATGATTTGAGGCGCATCTATGCGCGCCTTCTTCTCCTCGACGCCCGCCGCGATGCCCTTGTCGAGGATCGCGCTTCGATCCGGCGGAAGCTGTGGGAGGTTGAAGAATGAGCACACAAAGAGAACATTTTGCTGGAATGGGAAAGAGAACGGACATAATGTCCGCTGAATTTCCCAGCGGAGCCCCTTGTATGCGCCAGTCCGATTCCCTCGATATTCTCCGACTGGCCCGCGAACGCTATTCGCAAAAGGAGATCGCAGACCTCATCGGAAAGGACGCGAAGACGATACGGCGCTGGGAAAAGGGAGAGATCGCTTGCCCCGGAATGCTAGAAGCAGCGCTCCGCGAGATCATGCAGAGCCAGCAACCGCATCCCGCGAACGATTCTCGCTTCAATATGATCGATCTCTTCGCTGGCATTGGGGGAATCCGGCTGGGCTTCGAAGCCCATGGCGGTCGGTGCGTCTTCACTAGTGAATGGAACGACTTCTCCAAGAAGACCTATCTTGCGAACCACGGTGACGGTCACCAGTTCATCGGTGACATCGTGCCAGTCGAAGCCGCCGACGTGCCCGATCACGACGTTCTCCTCGCTGGGTTCCCTTGCCAGCCCTTCAGTATCGCGGGTGTGAGCAAGAAAAATTCGCTTGGACGACCCCATGGATTTGAATGCACGACGCAAGGCACGCTGTTCTTCGATGTTGCGCGCATCATCGCAGCAAAGCGACCCGCAGCGTTCCTGCTTGAGAACGTGAAAAACCTCATTTCACATGATAGCGGCAACACGTTCAGGGTCATCGTTCAAACGCTCCGCGAGGAGTTGGGCTACGATGTTCATACCAAGGTGATCGACGGCCAGCATTTCACCCCCCAGCATCGCGAACGGATCATCATCGTCGGCTTCAAGCGGAAGACCGGCTTCTCTTGGGACGATCTCAAGCTGCCTTCACCCGGCCCGCGTTTGGGATCGATTCTTCACAAGACCGATGGAAGCGAGCCGGTGTTGCCTTGGGATGGAGACCGGTATTTCGATTACGAGCAGAACGTGGTCCAGCCGAAATTCACCCTCACACCCAAGCTTTGGGAATATCTCCAGCGATATGCAGAGAAACACCGCGCCGCAGGCAACGGCTTCGGATTTGGCCTCGCGAACGCGGAGAGCGTCACGCGCACCCTCTCGGCTCGCTACTACAAGGATGGTTCCGAAATTCTGGTAGATCAGGGCAGCAAGAAGCGGCCACGGCGCCTGACCCCGCGCGAGTGCGCGCGCCTTATGGGCTTTCCCGACACTTTCAGAATTCCTGTCAGCGATACGCAAGCCTACCGCCAGTTCGGCAACAGCGTCGTCATGCCCGTGATGCAGGAAGTGGCGCGCATCATGGCGCCCCACGTTGAGGCCATCTTGGAGCAGGACGAGTCTGGCGTGGTGCAGGAGCCGCTGTTCGGATGATCTGATGGGGGACATCGTTGATGCAGCGACCCGAAGCCGAATGATGTCGGGCATTCGGGGAAAGGACACGAAGCCGGAACATCTCGTTAGACGCGGCCTCCACGCGCGAGGGTTCCGTTTTCGACTGCATGGATCAAAGCTGCCCGGGCGCCCTGACCTCGTGCTTCCCAAATACTCGGCTGCGATTCTGGTCCACGGCTGCTTCTGGCATGCACATGGCTGCTCGCTGACGAAGATGCCGAAAACCCGTTCAGAATTCTGGAAGCAGAAGCTTGAGGGTAATCAGGTCCGAGACGCGCGGCAGCTTGCAGAACTTCGTATCATGGGCTGGAGGACTTTGGTTATTTGGGAATGCGCTCTGCGTGGACCCAAGGATTTGGTCGAGTTCACCCTCCACAACGCAGCCAACTGGCTTCGAACTGGCGACGCGGCGGCAGAGATCGCCCGTTCCGATTGGCCTTTGCCTCCGGCCGCTTCTTGAACGTCGCGAACGCAGATGGCGATTCGGTCGCTTTGTCGTTTACCATGCCTCCTGAAGGCCGGAACCACCGAGCGAACTCCGGGCAGACCTTGGGCGGGAAACAAGCCAGTGAAGCACGGCTATCTGTCGCAATATTTCCAGAGCGTCGGGGTCAAGAGACTCAGCGGCGTGGAAGCCGACGTGATCAAGTCAAACCAGCACGAATTTAACGGCGTCGAGGGGTTTCGCGCCATGTTCGGGGAGCCGGAAGGCAAGGTTCGCTATCCAGCCCGGTTCCTCTATCTGACCGATCAGGAAGACCAGCCCGTGTCCGATGAGGGCTTTCTCACTTGGTATGACGCTCGTGCGAAAGCCCGACTGGAACGGGGTGTAATGAGGACTGAATACAGGCTCTACTTCCCTACCAATCTCGTCTCGATGTGCGCGGCCGAAGGCGATCTCCTCCTCATAGCCCGCCTTTCCACGGGCAGTGTTCTGGCTATCGTTGCCGAGTCGGGGACAACCATCGAGCGGCAGATTCAGTGGCTGTTCGGATTCGGCGAAGGTGCCCATCCGGGCTTCTCTGTAAAGTCTGAACTTGAGACCGAGCAGGACCGGATTGGCTTCGCCGCCCGAACAGTTCTGGAAGCCATTGGTATCGAAATCGAGGATGAGGCACCGAACTATCTCGATCAGATGATGGATCGGTTTGGCGGGGCTTTCCCAAAGACCATCGACTTCTCTGCTTATGCGCGCGGCACACTGAACGACGTGCACGCGCGGGACGACCCGGACGCGGCCCTCGTTGCGTGGATGGAGCGGGAGGAAATCCTCTTCCGAACCCTCGAAAAGCACCTGCTCGGCGAGCAGCTACAGCGACTGACAGCGGCCGGGGACACAGAGCCGGATGCTTTCATCAAGCTCGTGTCAATCGGCGTCTAAAAGGGACCCCCTATCGGCGTGCAATAGGGACCCCCTTTTGAGGTTCGGGATGGACGTCAC